>NC_018655.1:1200000-1500000 GCF_000299365.1 Candidatus Nitrosopumilus koreensis AR1 | reverse complement strand
GGTAGGGATTTGTTCAGACAAGGAGTATATCCTCCAGTTAACATCCTGATGAGTCTTTCAAGATTAATGAAAGACGGTATTGGTGAAGGAAGTACCAGAGCAGATCATGGTGAAATTTCAAATCAAGTTTATGATGCATATTCTAGAGCACAAGAAGTCCGAGCACTTGCAGGAATTGTAGGTAAAGCAGGACTTACTGAAATTGATTTGAAATACATGGATGTTGGTGATGTCTTTGAAAATGAATTCCTCTCACAAGCAACTGATGAGAATAGAACCATTGAAGAGACATTAGGTATCTTATGGAAGATTGTATCCAAATTACCAAAGAACGAAATTACAAAAATCAAAGATAAATACGTAGAACAATATTACCAGGAAGAGTAGCAAAATGTCGTTTGGACAAAATGTTGCTGCCACAAAAATTGAACTTTTCAAATACAAAAAATCTAGCCAAGTGGCCATAATGGTCCAAAAAATTCTAGACGATAAACGTAAAGTCCTTCTAAAAAATATTGAAGAAATGATTGAAGAAGCCTCAAAAGCTCGAGGTGGAATTTGGGAGCCTTTACAAGACATCTACAATTCTGTAAACGAAGCATACTTGGCATTGGGAACTTCAACTGTAGATTCTGTTGCTGAATCCACTCCACCTGTAATGGAAGTAGATGTTAATGTCAGAAGAGTAGTTGATGTAAAAATTCCTGCATTATCTGTTACTGAAAAAGATACAAAATCAATGCCATATGGTTTTGCTGATACAAATTCCTCCATTGACCGAGGAGCAAAACAGATCAAAGAACTATTGCCAAAAATCTGCAAAGCTGCTGAATATGAAAATTCTATCTTTAGCCTAGCAAAAGCATTAGAAAAGACTCAGAAGTTACTTAATGCTCTTGAAAATGTCATTATTCCTCAATACCAACAAAAAGTAAGATTCATCATTGCTACTCTTGAGGAAAGAGAAAGAGAAGAATTCGCAAAGTTAAAAAAAGTCAAGGCTAAGATGGAGAGCAGGTAAAATGGCAAAAGAAGAAATTAAAAAACTTGTTGAAAATTCAAAGAAAACATTAGATGCAGATTATGATAATTTTGTAAAATCTGTAAAAGATGATTTGAGTTCTTTCAAAAAGAAAACCTTAGATCGAATTTAAGAAAATTCTCCCAACATGATTTAAATATGGACCCAGTGGAGCCACATCGTAAATGAAAACTATCGTCATGTTACTTTTGGCAGCATCAGCAATTTCAATTCTAGGATCTACTGGAGTTGCATTTGCAGCAGAAGATGGTGCATCTAGTGGCGACTCGATGAAACTCCTTGGTGCTGGTTTGGCCTTTGGTATTGCAGCAGGTGGAGCAGGCATTGGTCTTGGTCAAGTAGGTGCAGCAGGTCTTGCAGTCATTAGTGAGAACCCAGCTTTACAATCTAAGGTATTCATCTTCGTAGGTATGGTCGAATCAATCGCAATCTACGGTATAGTTATGATGTTTATCATCTTAGGACAGTAATAGTCCTACAACAACATTTTTCAATTTTTAAAATTTTTAATTATATTTTAGCTGGTTTACATCCAGTACTCTTGCACAATATCTACATTTGAGTACAGTTCCTTCCTTGTCAATTACATCCATAATTGATTCAATGTGTTCAGTGCTGTTTGTAATGCAGTCTGGATTTGAGCATCGAAATATCTTATCAATCTCATTTGGCAGTGACACCCTTCTCTTTTCTACCAGCTTGTAGTCCTTGATCATGTTGATTGTTGCCTTTGGAGCAATAACTGCGATTTTGTTTGTATCATCATCTTTTAGAAACTTGTTTTCTACTTTGATGATGTCTTTTTTCTTAAATTTGCCGCTTGGCACGTTCAACGCTATGGTAATCAAACTGCCATCTTTCCCATCTATTCTCAAAGCATTGAGTACCTGTAGACCCTTGCCTTCATCAATATGGTCAATTACAGTACCTTCTTTGATTCGTCGAACCAAAAGTTCGGACTGTTCCATCAGAATACTTTGTATACCCACCTGTATATATCATTGAGAGCATGAACGAGTTCTATCAAAGAGACATAATCTCAATTAAAGACTTTGGCAAAGATCAACTAGAAAAAATCTTTACCGCTACTGATAAAATCATGCAACTAAACCCCTCTGACAGACGAGAAATCTGTAAGGGCAACACATTAGCATATCTGTTCTATGAACCAAGTACCAGAACCCGTCTTAGCTTTGATTCTGCAATGGCATCTGTTGGTGGCAATTCTCTAGGAATTTCTGATATTAATTCGTCATCAACTCAGAAAGGTGAAAGTCTAGCTGATACTGTTAGAATAATGTCTATCTATTCTGACATACTTGTTTTGCGACATACTCTTGATGGTTCTAGTAGATTTGCAGCTGAAGTTTCAGACAAACCTGTCATCAATGCCGGCAGCGGAACTGAAGAACACCCAACTCAAGCAATTCAAGATCTGTTTACCATCAAAAAAGAAAAGAAAAAGATTGATGGACTAAAAATTGGAATCATAGGTGACCTAAAGTATGGAAGAACTGTTTATTCACTTTTGCATGGATTGGGAAACTATGATGTTGACATAAAATTAATTTCCCCAGAATCACTTAGAATCAGGTCTGACTCTACTTATGAAATTAAAAAGAAATTGGATTTTACTGAATCAACTAAAATTGAAGACCACATTGATGAACTTGATGTTTTGTATGTGACAAGAATTCAAAAAGAAAGATTCCCTGATGAAGAAGAATATCTCAAAGTAAAGGGAAGTTATGTTGTAGGGCTAGATTTACTCAAACAAATGAAAGAAGACAGTATAATTTTACACCCTCTTCCAAGAATTGATGAGATTTCAACAGACATCGATCAAACAAAAAATGCAAAGTATTTTGAGCAGGCAGAATATGGAAAATATACTCGTGCTGCATTACTGGGTTTGACATTAAATGAAAATGGCTTTTAATTTTTAGAATATCCGTATTCCATATATCTAGAGACGTTTCAACATGATTAATGACAGAAACAAAAACTATTCCGATTTTTCCTCTAGATTTGGTCTTGTTTCCTAGACAAGAACTTCCTTTGAGAATATTTGAGCCTCGCTACAAACAACTAGTTGATGATTGCATGTTAGGCGATGGCCAGTTTGGCGTTTGTTTAATTGATGAAGGCAATTCAGTTAATGGCTGGAATTCGCCTCAAATGATAGGTACTATTGCCAAAATTACAAAGTGTGAAGATGTTGAAATGGATGGACTGCAACTTCACATTGAAACGTTAGGACGAAATTCATTTAAAATTAAAAAAATTATTCCCCCATCAATTCCACAACCTGAAAACTACGATCCACTCTCTGTTGAAGGTCATCAGCAAATTTCTGAGATGCATGAAAAGATTGGAACTGAAGAAAAAATGTACATTAGAGCAGAAGTTGAAATGATTCCAGAAATTGATGAGAGTATATCCCTTGAGCAATGGGAAAAACTTGTAGACTTGTGGAAAAAGAAAATTATTCAACAAGCATTACCACAAGTAGTTGAACCACATTCTCTAGACCATGTTTTAGAACAGTATTATCTTACAACTGATACGCCAACAATTGATTACATCTATTCGCTTTCTGCACTTGGTGCAAAGGACCCTCATGAATTGCAACCAATTTTGGAGGCTACCACAATGGATGAATTAATTCAAAAGGTTGAAGAATTGCTGACAATAAAATAACCCTGGGATAAAAATTTGATGATGTCATTTACAAAATTTTCAATATTGGCATTATCTGCATGCTTGCTATTTCCTGTTAGCAGTGTTTACGGACATGGGTTGGGAATTGATACCATATCTTCAGTAAATGTTGCTGGAAAAGACATTTCAATTTCAGTAGAGATGCCATTGACATTTGAAGGTGGTCAAGAACAAATCACAATAACTGCAACTGATAATGAAACAGACGAACCTGCAAAAAACGTGACATTTCTCATTGGATTGTTTCATAGCAATGAAATGATTTTTAGAAATTACTTTTTTGCAGAAAATGGAGTTTTGTCAATCAAGGTGAATCCATCAAATGAAGGTGAGATAACAATACATGGTGAGCAAGACTCTCTGCTTGGGGCTTGGCATGGAACTGTGTCAGATCCAATTGAGATAACTGGACCATTATTTTCTTCAGGTGGTCTGTATAATTTTGAGATTGAAGTTAGAACAATTGATGAGCCTACCAACATTATAGAGGATTCTGGCATCTACAATGCAGATTTGAGTGTAGTTAGCACATCGTCTTTTATGGAAAAAGATCTTGAGGGCAATGACGTTCAATTTAGAATGAAATCATATTTTGATAAAATTGACAATTTCCAGTATGATCCTAGTGCAAAACAAGTAAGATTTGAGATGCCATTTGACTGGAAAGAAAGTAAGATGTCTCACATTTCAGTAATTCATGTAGAAGTTCATTTCCCAAAAGATTTTGTTGAACTTTTGTCCCCTAGCTATTCTGGGTATGTAAATGGAATTGAATTATTCAAATCTTCAGTATCAATTGATGATTATACAGAAGATCATGAAAGAATAGTGCATTTTGTTTTGCTGCAGGATCACATCCGATATATAAAAAATGAAATGAAAAAATCAGATGAACAATTGCCTGATAATATTGTATTTACTTTATTGACTAGCGATAAAACTGCTTTTCCATTAGAGGCATACACAAAAAGTGAGGACTTTAAAGTAAATCTGTCATGGGATCCTGCGGATCTTGAACCTGGTGTTGAAACAAATTTTATTTTTACTATCCGAGACGGAAGAACAAATGATCCATTGAGAAATTCTGATTATACATTTGTAATCATTCAAAATGGAGAGGAGATACATCGCGTGTCTGGTGTAGCCCAAGTTGGTGGAGAATTTGAAAAATATACATTTGCAGAAGATCAAACAGGCCCTACAATAATTAAATTTGAAAATATACGAAATACTGGACAAGAAACTGAATTTGGTATGGTAGTTGCACCTGAATTTGGCACAATTGCATTATTTGTATTGATAATTTCTATTGCATCTGTAATTTTTATTACCAGAAAAAATTCATTTAGATTGCAACAAGTCTAACAGTATCCATGTTTTTGTTTATCTGAAAGTCTTTTGTCATTGTAGAAACCTTTTCTGCATCTCCATCAATTACAAAAAGTTCCATGCATTTTTCTTTGTCAATTTTACTGTGAAGATGTGTAGTTATTAGATCTTCAAAGTTATGAGTTATCCCTGACACAACATGATCAAACTCATCATTGTGTACCACCAAAAGAATTGCATGAATATTACCTGATAAATCTGACTTTTGTTTTTCTTCTGAAACAAATGCCCTGATTCCTGCCCTGATTGCCTCAGATCTTCCTGAGAAACCCATGCTTGATTGCAATTTGTCTAACTCAGATAGAATCTCATCATTTAGTGAGATTGATACTATTGGCATATGCCTAATGTTATTAATTATCTTATAAGTTTAGCAATTAATATTATTAAGATTTTATAGATTTATTAATAAAATTTTAATTAACGGTTGCGTGAATATACAAACCAAACTTGCAATAATTGTAATATCTGTAGTAATTCCATTAAGCTCACTTGCAGTTTATGGAACAAATCCAAACACCGAATCTACTTCTCCAGAAAATTCAAAACTGCAAGTCATATCATCATTTAATCCGTTGCATGAATTTGCACAAAATGTAGGACAAGACAAAGTTGATGTCACATTACTTGTTCCAGTTGGAGTTGAACCTCATGATTGGGAACCAACAATTAAAGATGTGCAAAAAATGCAAGCATCTGATCTTATAATTATTAATGGAATTGGTTTTGAAAATTGGGTCGATAAACTTGATGATAATAACTATCAGGGAACTATAATTGATACAAGCGATGGAATTTTAGCAAAAAAATCTCAAGAAGATGAATATGATCATGAATCAGGAGATCCGCATATATGGTTAAATCCTGTATATGCAAAAATTCAAGTTCAAAACATTGCAGATGCATTTTCAAAACATGATCCTCAAAACGTGCAATTTTATCAATCCAATGCTGAATCATACATTGAAGAACTCAACTTATTGGACTCACAAATTCGAAATGATTTGTCAAATTGTAATTCTGATTTTATTGCATTTCATGATGCCTTTTCATATTTTGCTGATGAGTATGGCTTACATCAACACACAATCATCTCTTCGACTGATTCACATGGAGAAGCCACTGCAAAAAAGCTAGAGAGTGTAATTACAACTGCAAAAGAACTTAATATCAAAATAATTTTTAGCAAAGAAACAGTTGATGCTAGAACTTCTCAAACCATTGCGCATGAAATTGACGGCAAAGTTTTGGTTTTATCCTCATTAGAGATTGCATCTGATGGAACCTACATTGAAAAAATGAACCAAAATCTTGAGAACCTAAAGGAGGCACTATGTTGAAGGCAGTTGAAATTAACAATCTCACTGTTCGATATCCTGATGTAAAAGCTCTTGATGATGTGAGTTTTGTGGTTAATCAGGGTGATTTTCTAGGCATAATTGGGCCTAATGGTGCTGGAAAGTCAACTCTCTTTGATTGCATGCTTGGACTCAATACAACATACAAAGGCCAAATCAAGTTTTTTGGAGAAGACATTAGACAATCAAGAAATTATCTTAAAGAAATTGGATATGTTCCACAAAAACCAATTTTTGAAAAAAATTTTCCTGCAACTGTAGGTGATGTTGTAAGGATGGGATTACGAAAAGAATCTGATGAAAACAAGATCAATGAAATTTTACAGCAATTATGGATACATGAACTACAAAATAGAAGAATAGGAGAACTATCTGGAGGACAACTACAACGAGTTTTTATTGCAAAAGCCTTGGTGAATAATCCTAAACTTTTGATTTTAGATGAACCAGTAACTGGAATTGATCAGCAAAGCATAGAACTGTTCTACAGTATTTTACGTGAACTAAACTCTAAACAAAAGATTACGATTATCTGGTCTTCTCATGACTTGGATGCTGTAAACAAATTAGCAAATCATGTTGCTTGTCTAAATAGAACTTTGTTCTTTCATGGAGAATCTGAAAAATTCTTTTCTGATGATGATCTTGTCAAACAATACTCTGAAGCATCGATGCAGGAGCATATGCATCATCATTAGTCATGTCTTTTGAAATTCTAACTTACAGTTTTATGCACAGAGCATTAATCTCTGGGATTGCCATTGCAATTCTTTGTTCAGTTGTTGGATTGTTTTTGGTTCTTAGACGGTATTCATTGTTTGGTGATGCAATAGCACATTCGTCTTTTGGTGGAATAGCTTTGGGTCTTTTAGTAGGAGTTTATCCATTATGGACTGCTTATGGTGTATCAATAATTAGTGCATTGATCATTACTAGAGTAAAAGACAGATTCAACATATCTGGAGATGCATCCATTGCAGTACTTTTGTCCTCCGGCATAGCAGTTGGGCTTGTAATTATTGGGTTTTCAGGAGGGTTTACAATTGATATCTTTAGTTTCCTCTTTGGTAGCATTCTACTAGTCAGTGTTGATGATACTGTTTTGATACTTGCACTTACTGGCGCAATTCTGATTGTGATATTGGTCTTGTTTAGACAGATTCTTTATTCTACATTTAATGAAGAGCAAGCCAAAGTCAGTGGAATCCCTGTAGAGAAGATAAATTATCTAATAGTGTTTATGGCAGGCCTTACAGTTGTCACCTCGATTCAGCTTGTTGGGGTACTGTTGATTTCTGCATTGTTTGTTATTCCGAATGTTTCAGCAATAATGTATGGTAAAGGTTTCAAACAAACTGCAATTATTTCTATGAGTTTTTCAATTTTTTCAGTTGTAACGGGAATTTTGGTTTCTTATATCTTTGATATTACTCCTGCAGGAACAATTGTCTTGATTGCAATTGGATTGCTAGCTGGTACTATGGGAATTAAATCATCTGGATTGCTTTCTAAGACCTGATTAGTGAATTTAATCTTCTTTTATCCTGAATACTTTTTACATAAAACAAAGACGTTGCAATGATTCCTAACGCAATTAGTGGTGATGCAAGTTCTGTATACTTTAATTCAAATTCGGCAGATGATTGAACTTGCGATGTAATACCGGGAATCTCAGTAATCTTTACTGTTCCAATTTTGTTTGTCTGTTGTTCAACAAACCATACGTTATTGTCTCCATCTGATGTCATAAACTGCACAAATGATGTTTCTGATGGAATAGGAACCTCAATCAAATTATTGTTATCTGGATCATATGCACCTATGCTATCTATCGTGTGCTGTGCAAACCAAACATTTCCGTATCTGTCAAATGTCATTCCAAATGGTAGTGCCTCTTCATTTGGGACTGATACTCTCTCAAATGTTTCTAAAATTGGATTGAATTTGGTGATTGCCAAGCCTGTATGTTCTGCAATCCAGAGATTACCATCATCATCAAAAAGCAATGCCTCTGGTCCTTGTAGTGGAGGCTCTTTTGTAAATTCAATCAATTTATTGTCTTTTGGATCAACGTATCCTATTTTTCCTGTACCTGTTGCTGAAAACCATACTTTTCCATCATTATCAAGAGCTAATGCAAACGGTAAGTTATCTTTTCCTGACAAAACAATTTCTTCAAATTCGTCATTTCCTGGTATGTATTTTACAATTCTGTCTTTGTTGATTATTGTAATCCATATGTTTCCATCAAAGTCTGATTTTATGAACAATGGTGTATTGTCTGAGATTGTAGGATCAAGTTTTGGAATAGATTTTGTTGTGATCTGTTTTGTTTGAAGATCTATGAATCCAATCTGATTCCTTGGTGGATCCACAAACCAAATTCTATCTTGTTTGTCCTGCGTAAGGAATGTTGTAACTACACCATCAAATGAATATGGTGTAAACTCTTGTGAATCCAGTGAAAATTGCCATACTCGTGGCGCTGATGCATCACTTACCCAAATCGAATCATGCCCATCATACAATGGAAAGAGCGGTTTTGCGTCCTCTGGTAGTTCATATTCGATAATCTGAGTTTGTATGTCTGTCAGTCTTGGCTTTACTAGTAAATTCAAAAGCTTTGACTCGCTTGCATTATCGGTTCTTTGTGCTTCAACTTCTACTAGCCATTCTCCTGAAAATCCAAATGTTAATTCTCCTTGGAATTCTATTGGTTTGTTCTCTTCTTGTTTGATTATCTCCATTGGCACTTCAATTGGTGCGATATTCTTTGATGGATTTGATATTTTGACTTTGAGTTGATCTGAATCATAGAGTGGATTTCCTTCAAAGTCACTAACCTTGATTAGGATTGTGTTTGGTCCGCTTGAAAATGGCGAAATATCGATATCAAATTTTGCGTTCTCTGTAAATTCTATCGTTTTGAAACCATAGATAATTTCTTGAGCATCAACTTTTTGGATTTCTCCTGCAGGTAATGTTCCGTTAGTTAGTAATGCTACCACTCCAAGAAGTATTATTCCCAATACGGCATCAACTTTGAGTGATCTCTTTAGTTTTTTATGTACAAAAATTTTTCCTGATGAAAAATTTCTTTCTGCATTTTTTTGTACTTTGAACTGGAAAAATCCTCCAAATGCAACTATTACTACTGCAATGGCAATTTTTAGAATAATTAATTGACCGTAAATTGATTCTGTAATTAATCCAATATCACTTTCTAGGAACCACATCAATGTTGGTCCTGTAATTATAACGATTCCTACTGCAATGATAAATGCAATTGAGAATCTTGGAATCATTAATAGGCTCATCTTTTCTCTAGATGATTCTTTTAATTGTGAAAATGTTGGAAGCAATGTGAAAACAAAATAGAAAATTCCACCTATCCAAACTGCTGCAACCAAATTGTGAATGTAATCTAATACTAATGCAGGTGTTTCTCCACTAGCTGCACCATGTCCAATTAGACTTGTTGTGGCAATTAATACAAGCGATACTACTAACATTGCAATTTGATTTTTCCTTGATAGTACTTTTTTTCTGTCTAACCCAAACCATATGCCTAGTAATACTATTGTTATGGTCATTCTGATTAACCAAATATTGCCAAAATCAGTTTGGATTGCATCAATCGGCGATGCTTCTAATCTAACTGTTTGAACTGCAATCATCAAAATATCTGAAATGAAAACTAAAACAAGTCCAATTCCTGTAATTGACATAAATTTTCCGTGATGAAAAGATTGAATCTTTTCTAGTTCATCTTTTATCGATTGTTTATTTTGTGTACCCCAAATTATGAGTGATGAAATCACTGCACCTAAAACAATCGTTTGACCTACCAATCCTGGTAATCTGGCACCAGCTTCAGGCAGAAATACTGTCTCTGATGGTCGTTCTACATTATGTAAAGAGGGATCAATAACAGCATCTCCTACTGCAAACAAGAATGCATCTGGAACTAGATGGCCATCTACTTTAGAGAGAACTTTGGTTGATACAGTGTAAACTCCATCTTCTAATGGTGGTGTTGTAATTATTAGAGATAATTCCCCTTCATAGTAATCTGTATCTTTATTGTCTATTTGATCTCCATTTGTATCAAATACTTTGAGTTCACTAAAGTTAATATCAACTGGTTCTGAAAAATATACAATCACTTCAGTTGTTCCAGATGGGGCATTAGACGTCAAACTTGGAATTGTCTCTTCAGTAAATGGGTGTGCTGTTGCAAATGGAATTGAAATAAATGATATTACCAATAACGTGATGAGAAATTTTTGCATTTACTCTTAGGATCATCTTTGATAATTTAAACAGTTTTCACAAATTTGATATTTGTGCCAATTCACGTAAAGATAATAACGTGTAATTATGAAATGATAACAATGAAAATACTAGTTTTTGGTATTATTGGTTTATTGTTTTCAATTGGAATGATTGCACCATCATTTGCACATACAACTGTTCATGTCGAACCATACGAAATTGAAGCAGGATGGGGGATCGAGCCTCCAGTTGTAGGCATTAGAAATGATCTGATTCTAAAAGTGATTGAACGTGGAGAAAAAGAAGGTACATTTACAGGAATCACAAGTGCTTTCAAAGATGTTGATGCAACTGTGATGTTTGGTGGTGCAACAAAGAAAATTGATATAAATTCTGATCCTAAACCTGGATATTATTTTTCACCTATAATTCCAACTAAAACAGGAACATACATGGTGGAACTAAAAGGAGAAATTCGTGGAACTCCTATTGATATTAAAATCCCTATTGAGGATGTAGAGCCTACCGCAGTGTTAGATTTCCCACCTACTAGCAGTGAAGGTGCTGCTGATGTTGCTGCTCTAAAGAATGCAATTTCATCATTACAACAAGATGTTTCTAAACTAAAGTCAGGTGAAACTGAAGTAACATCTGATGGTGGAACAGCTTATGACTTTGCAATATTTGGATTATCAATTGCCGGAGCAGCTATAATCTTGGCGATAATTGCTTTAATAAAAAGAAAATAGAAAAAGAGGATTCCTAAAATCTTGGAATGACTCTAGATTTTGCAGTAACTGCAACAATGCTTATAATTGCAACAGCTAGTATCATCATTGCAATTGTACCAAATTCTGGAACAACGTTTGAGAATACTACTTTTTCACCAATTGGTCCTGTTTTAGGATCATCAACACCATAACCTTGGAAGGTAATTGTGATGTTTACTGGATCAGATGAACCAAGAGCTTTTGTCATATGTACTCCTTTTCCATCATGATGATGTGCGCCCTTATCATCTAGTACTGTATTACCATTTTGTGTGACTTTCATATCGTGATTGACATGTTCTGCACCTTCAAATTGAACAGAAATTTCCATCATCTCACCTTTAGTAGGTGTTGTAGTCCAGACAGAAACTTTTGTACCGTCAGACAACATTCCTGTTGCTGCAGCGGCACCTGTTGGCATCATCATCTCATCACCATGATCATCAGCTTCTTCAGCTCCTGCTTCTTGTACTATGATCAAGCCTTGCATCCAAGGATGTACCATACAGAAATATGGCTGTTCACCTGCAACTGTTGGACTCCACTCAAATGAATTTCCAGCCATTAATAGACTGGTGTCAAATACACCATCTGGCCCATCATCTGGAGTTCCTGATGTGAATGTGTGTGCTGCAGTGTCAGTGTTTGACATGATAACAACACCGCCAACATCAACTGTTGCAGTATTTGGAATGTAACATCCATCTGCGGTTTCTTCACAACCTGGTGCACCAGAACCTGATGCTGGTGAGATTGTGACTTCTGAATGATCTGCAAAAGCAGCTGGTGTTGTTGCAACTAATCCAGCTACCATAGCAAATAGTACGAAGAAAGAGCAAATTGCTATAGTCTTCATTAATCAAACTACTTGCTCAGATACATAAAAACCTCACTAGAATTTCCAGAAAATGGATACACACTAGTTTTTTCTAAACTGGTACAATCTTAGAATTCCAAATGCCGGAATTCCAATATACATTCCAAGATTCAGTAGTACTACAGAGATACCGTATCCCAGCATTTCTTGTTCTGAATCAATATCTACATGATTTAGTAATGATAATGATGATAACATTGGAGTAAGTGTTACTTTCATAACTTCTTTGAAAAATGGTTGCTCTCTTTCAAAGTCTGCAACAGCAGGTGAGAATGAATAATAGAACTGATTAAAAACTGTCATGAATGCCATTCCTGAATTTGTTTTTAGAATTGTATTGTCTCTAAGTTCTCTTAGTTGTTGTACTTGTGGTGCCATCTCAGAGCCAAATGTTGCTGTTGCAATAAGACATCCTCCATTTTCACCATCTAGTTTTTCATTCTCTATTGGTGTAATTGGTTGTGCATTGGCTTCACCTACTAGAATGTCAAAAGATACCGATTCTTTTGGAATTGGTTGAAATAAAATACCTTCAATCTCAAAGTCCATCGAGTATATTCCTTCTCCAAGATTAAACTCTATTGGAATTTTTACAGATCCCACAGATGTGTGTGTAAGTGGAATTGGTCCAAATACATTTTCACCATCTTTTGATACAGCTACCGTATAATCAATATGTTCTTGAATTTTTTGAGTTTGTGGATTGATAAAATCTATACCAATCTTTGTTTGAACACCTGGTTCAATTTCATCATATGTTAATTTTACATCCAAAGTATTCTTTTCAGTTGGTAATGTTTGGGTTTCAGCAAAAGCTGGAACTGTTAACAAAAATGGTATTAGTAATAACGCAAATATAACTTTCATACTATTTGTCCTAAATCGATAAATAAAAATCGTACTCTGATTTTTTAAAAAAAATTATCACGCATAGAAATACTGTGCCATCTTTAAATATGGATTTCTCATAGTTTTATTATTGTATCATAAGTTTGCATTACTAATTGTAATTGTTGGGATTTTCACAATACCGACATTAGTTCCTGATGTGTTTGGACATGGATTAGGAGGTGATCAAGCTCCAGCATTGAGTTTTGGTGATATGGAAGTAACAGTACGTACACAATTGAGTCCATCAGATATTACAGTAGGTGAAGTTGATTCAGCTAACATGCAAGTACGATTCTTTGATACCTTAACTGACACAAATCTCGATAAAGTAACATATAGAATAGAAGTATGGCAAAGTGGCGAACTTTTAGCTAGAAATCTTTTCTATGATTTGGATGGAAGACTGGATGTAAAAATTAAGCCAAATCCTAACTGTGATGAACCTAAACCTGAAGAATGTACTGTTTATGGTGGTTCTGAACATGTTAGTGCTCCCGGTGCATTATTTGTTCAAGGCGCAGAATGTACTGATGATAACTTAGATATTTGTGCACGACCATCAATGACTGGTCCTATTTTTGTAAATGGTGGATTGTATAAGATTAGAGTTGATATTGAAGGTGCAACTAGTCCTAGAACTGTATTAGCAAATCTTCTAAGCTATGAAACTTATGTTAGTGTTGCACAAGATCAAAACTTTCTGATACAAACCGCAAACGCTGAAGTGCCAGTTGTTATAAAAACATACTATGATCATGTAGATAATTTCAAGTTTGATCAATCAGATAACTCAATTTCATTTCATATGCCATTTGATTGGAATCCTGATTATGTTAATTTAGTTCAAGTAGTTCATGAAGAAGTTAGAGTTCCAAAAACCTTTGCACCTTACGCTGAAGGTAAACAGTTCAAGGGATATGTCAATGGTGTAGAAATTGACCAACGTGCATTACTAAATGATCCTTATTCATATGATGATACCAATATTGTTCACTTTTTAATTACCAAAGCTGAATTGCAGAAAATCAATGAAACATTGGGACCAAGTCACTATGATAACACAGAAATGAACTTGAAACTAGTGCCACTTGATGAAGTTTCAAAGAGTTCTACTGAATTCTATCTTGTTGACACCACAAACTATGAACAGGTTCCAACAACTGTGAATATTTCATGGGATGGAAATTACGGTGCCGGAGATGATGTACCTTTTGAAATAGCATTCTTTGATGAAAACAGAGATCTCATTCGTGATATGAGATATGTTGTTTCTTTTATTGATGAAAATGATAAGATCTTAGAGACATTCTTGGGAGATAATCCTGATATGCCTGGAATTATAGCTTCTGAAGGAATTGATGTTCAAAAAATCTACATTCCATCTCAAGGAACTTACAGAATTGATGTAAGAGCTTTAGGTACTGGATTAGCATATGATGAAACTTATGCAGGAATTGGTTCAGGAATAATTGAGATTGGTCCTAGTGTAGGAAAAACTCCTGATGTACAACCTCCTGCTGCAATACCTGCATGGATTAAAAACAATGCAGGTTGGTGGGCTGATGGACAAATAGATGACAATTCCTTTGTTCAGGGCATTCAATATTTGATTAAAGAAGATATTCTAAAGATTCCACCAACATCACAAGGCCAAGGTTCTGGTTCTAATGAAATCCCAGCATGGATTAAAAACAATGCAGGTTGGTGGGCAGAAGGTGCAATTGATGATAGCTCTTTCATTCAAGGAATTCAATTCTTGATTAAAGAAGGAATCATGAGAATTCAATCATAAGTTTTTAAATAAATTCAGTCAAGTGATAGTATATGAAAGACATCAATGATATCATGCCAAAAATTCCTAACATGAAGTGGGGTGCATTGATGAACAAACCCCCAACTAACGATAAAGTTGAAGAGATGAATAAAATTTTCCCAAGCAATGGCAAATGGCATACTATCTTTGAAGAAAAAGATTCAGTTACAATTGATGGAAAAGAAATTCGTAAAAAAGATCCAAACAAGTGGACATAGATTGAAATCTCCATCGTTATTTGTATTACTTCTAATCTCTTCTTTGTTTTTAGTTTCATTTACTGACGTTCATGGTCATGGGGTAGGAAGCGAAACATTTCCTCCAGTCGAATTGAACGGAAAGCAAGTGGCTCTGGAAGTTTCTTCATCAAAAGGTGATCCTGAAGCAATTGATGGACAACAAATATCGATTTCGTTAATTGATTTTGATTCTAAAATTACTTTACGTGACGTTATTTTTCATATAACATCTGAAAAGGGAGAACAGTTTCTTTTTGAACAAGAATTCAAAGCTGATAATGGATTTTTAGTCTTTAACTTTGTTTCAGAAGAAACAGATTCTATTATTGTAGAGGAAGAAAGTGAAAGCAGTATCTTTGGTTCGTTATTAGGATTGGATAGTAGGATGATTCATGTAAAGGGTCCAAAGCTCAGCGAAGGAGGATTATACAAATTTGATATTAGTGTACTTACTGTTGACAGTTATTCCAATACACTTGAAGAACCACTAGTTTTTAACGCAGGAATTTCTATTGCTCAGACCTCTAGACATGATTTTGTTGATCCTAACTTTGGAGATCAGAATATTCATGTCGTTACTTATTATGATGAGATTTCTGACTTTGAATATGATTCTGATTCAAAAGAGATTAGATATTCAATGCCTTTTGACTGGAGTTATACAAACATCAATCAAACATCTGTTGTACATGAAGAACTAGTTATTCCAAAAACATTTGGTGACTTGCTTGTATCTGGATTTACTATGTTCATTAATGGAGTGCAACTTTCTGAAGATGTAATCACAATAGATGATTTTTTTTCTGACGGCCGTATAGTCCATTTTATTATTTATCAAAAAGAATTACTCAACATTCTTGAAAATGGCTCAAATGCAAATGGGATGAATTTTGTAATTAAACCTGATAAGGATTACCCTCATTTGAGCTCAGTTACTGAAAATGGGCAATTCAGAATTCTTGTATCTTGGGAACCAGAATATCTAAAATCTAATTCAAATGCAAAAATAATTTTTGATGTAACTGATGTCTTCTTAAAAAACAAACCTGTTTCAACCAATTATGAATTTTCTATTACACAAAATAACAGAATAATTTTTGAACAAAATGGAATTAGTACTGATTCAAGAGAAGAACACAATGTAGTTGAATTTTTTATTCCACAAGATGTAACAGGAATTGCGCATCTTAATTTTAATAATCTTAATAATAATGAGCTTGCACAAACAACTATCCCGATTGTTATTGATAGAGTTACACCACAAAAAGAAATTATAATTCCTGATTGGATTAGAAACAATGCATTGTGGTGGTCTGAAGAACAAATTGATGATAGTACATTCGTACAAGGAATAGAATATCTAATCAAAAATCAAATTATTATACTTCCTCCAACTCAACAGGAAACTTCAGAGTCTCAAGAGATACCATCTTGGATTAGAAACAATGCTGCATGGTGGGCTGCAGGACATATAGACAATCAAACATTCGTACAAGGATTGGAATTTTTGATTCAAAAAGGAATAATTCGTGTTTAATCTACACTGATTTGATAATCGAACCAGTCGGTTTAAATGAATAATTAAGAAAATTACACTACTTTGTTTAGGCCTAAAAGCACTATGAAAACAACGCGTGATTTGAAGATATCATCAATTCATTCTAAGATATCATACAAAACTCTTCTATTTGGAATCATTTTATCCATATTTCTTGTTCCGCAGATAGCATTTGCTGATGTCTTTATTCCAACAAATGAATACACTGGTTACTATGATTATCAAGGCATTTTTACTGTTGTTGGAAATGTCAAAAACCAAAATGATTTTGCGTTGATTCCAACCATCACAATTTCTGTTATTGATGATGCAACAAAAATTACTAAAGAACTTGTTCATGTGCCAATCCCTGCAATGACTGACATTCCTTTTAAAATAAAATTCCCCGATATACGTGGTGAAAATCCTGAATTGTTAGATGCAGAACTAAGTTACACTAAAACTGAAAAAGATCGTATTCCAATTCAAATTATCTATGACAAAACTTTGATCACTCATGATGATGGACATGTTACTGGAAAAATTGAGAATGTTGGAAATCATACAGTATACAATCCAAAAGTGTATGCTATTGTTCATGGTTATGAGAAGTTTATCTTAGATGTTGCCCACAATATTGAGCCAATTGAAAAAATTGAACCAGGACAGATTCTAGATTTTACTATCTATCCAGATCCATCTGTCTCTGAACCAGTACGTTTCTACTCTTGCTTTGCGCCAGTTGATACTACTGTAATTCCTGTAACTGTAAAGAAAAATGATGGTGATTTTGATTTTAGATATGACTCAGGAGCATGGTATTCAGCTGCAAAATTTGATGAGTCTGGTACAACAATGACTATCAAAGGCTACAATAGTTATCCATTAGATACATATGCTAATTTTGAATTTGCTCCAATTTCAGGAAATGAAAAATTTTCTATTACTATTGATGATGAGCCTATAGAATTTATTCAAAGCATAGATGAGATGGGGTTCTGGCATGTTGCATTTACAGTTGGACCGCAATCTCAAGGTATTTTGAAAATTTCTGGTTTTGATGAAGGATTGCCTCCAGAACTACCTACAATTCCTGCATGGATAAAACAAAATGCAGATTGGTGGGCAACTGAACAAATTTCTGATTCAGAATTTCTTGAAGGAATTGATTTCCTCCTTAAGAAACAGATTGTATCTGTTCCAACACGTGAGATAGTTTCTGAATCACAATGGAGAATCCCTGCATGGGTACAAACTCCTGCAAGTTGGTGGTATGAAGAAAAAATTTCTGATGAACAATTTCTAAATATAATTGAAAATCTTGTTGAAAGGAAAATAATTATAATTTAGTTAAAACATTTGACAAATAATTTATAATTTAATTAAAAAATCTTATTATACAAATTTCATTCAAGCTAAATAACTAATGCTACCATTAAGAGATGAAAACCCACATCCACCAGGATTCAAACCAAAAATCACAATTGGATTAATTATACTAAATGTCGTAATTTTCTTTTATGAAGTAGCTGTTACTGGTCAATTCTGGGAATTTTCAAACCAAAATGCTGCATTCATGTTTTTTGAATGGGGTGCAGTTCCTAGTTGCATTACTGGTTTCTCATCAATGATTCAGCCGGGAATTGCTTGTCCTGACACTCCTTACTTTTCGTTACTAAGTTCAATGTTCATGCATGGTGGCCTGATGCACTTGGGTGGTAACATGTTATTTTTGTGGATATTTGGCGATAATATTGAACTAAAATTTGGTAAGGCAAAATTTCTTTTAATTTATCTTGCATGGGGAATTGGTGCAGGTTTAGCTCACATTGTAATTGATCCAACAAGTTCTATTCCTGCAGTTGGTGCATCAGGAGCAATATCTGGTATACTTGGTGCATACTTGGCAATGTTCCCACGAGTTAGAATTACTACATTCCTTATGTTGGGATTTTTCTGGAGAATGATGCACATTCAAGCTAAGTGGTTCTTACCATTCTGGTTAGTCTTCCAAAATCTCTTACCATTCTTCATAGGTGGTTTTGGTGTTGCTGGTGGTGGTGTTGCATATATGGCACACATTGGAGGATTCGCAATAGGATTTGCAAGTGGATATCTCTACAAAAAGACACATAGTTCAGAGTACACATACGGTACAAGATACGGATACAGACCAGATTATTGAAAGCATAAATTCCTGAATCTAGTTTGTGTCTTCATGCCATTGATTACAGTATCAATGTATCCTGGAAGATCTCAGGAACAAAAAGACGAATACGCAAAAGCAATCACAAAATCAGCAGTTGAGATTCTAAAAACAAAAGAGAATCACGTAATTGTTGTTTTTGAAGACAATCCTAAAGAAAATTGGTTTTTGGCAGGAAACCAACTTTAATTATTTTTAAAAAAACTGACTGGAATAACTTCTATCCCGTCGTAGGATGACATACACACACTATGGTCGGTGTAATTTTAGTAGAGCAACTTTGCATAATAACAAAATGGTACATTTTACGATTGTACCAACAGTTTATCCTTTTATTGTGATATGATTAATGATTCTCAATGAAAGCTGCAGTTGTACAGTTCAAAGCATCAACTAACAAAGAAACCAATCTAAAGAAAATTATTTCATACATAAAAAAAGCAGCTTCAAAAAATGCAACACTGAGTGCATTCCCAGAATTTATGATGTTTTATACAAACTCTACTCAAACACCAAAACAGCTTGCCAATCTTGCTGAAACCATTAATGGAAACTTTGTAAAAACAATTGCAACTACTGCCAAAGAAAATCATATTCAAGTTGTTGGTTCGTTTTATGAGAAGAGTAGAAAAAAAGACAGAGTCTATGACACTTCGTTTGTAATTGACAAAACAGGTAAAGTAATCTCTACGTACCGAAAAATTCACCTCTATGATGCATTAGGCTTTAGAGAATCAGACAAGATGGCATCAGGCTCAAAGATTGCAAAGCCTGTAAAGACAACGTTGGGAAAAATTGGAATGATGATCTGCTATGACCTACGTTTTCCAGAAATGTCACGCTCGCTTGCAGCAGCAGGTTCTGAAATACTAATTGCACCATCAGCATGGGTAAAGGGAAACATGAAAGAAGAACATTGGATTACAATTAACAAAACACGTGCAATTGAAAATGGTTGCTATGTCATTGCACCTGATCAAGTTGGCAATATTTACTGTGGAAGAAGTATGGTAGTCGATCCTTATGGCAAAGTCTTACTTGACATGAAAAAGAAACAAGGAATAGGATATGTTGATATTGATTTGAAAAAGGTAAAACAAACACGCAAAGTCTTACCACTACTAAAGAACAGAAGAACAGATGTTTATCCTACTTTGAAGGCTTGACTCTGCTTTTGCAATTAAAGTTAGAGCATTGCTTTGACCACTTTTGTTTTCGTGAATAACGAAATATTACCATCGGCCATTTACATACATCACACGGACTCTTTGTTGCTCTAAGCTTTGCCTTTTGAAGTAGAGGTGAGGATGCTTTACATCCACCATAAAAATTAGAACAACCCATGAATCTTTTTCTTGTTGTTTTAGAACGAATTACCATTAATTCTCCCAGTTTGCATTGGGGACATGGAACAAGTCCGTTTTTTGGAGAATTTGTTCCAAGAATCATGTATTTTTTATCTTTTGAAGACCAAGAGAGATACCCGTTACTATCTAAATACTGGATGATCTCTTTTTTGAAGATGCTAGTTTTTGACTTTGTAGTTTTTACTGAATGTCTGACAACAGTCTTTTTGATCTGGATAGTTTGAAGTTTCTTTGATGGCATGTTCTATGATGAATTTACTAATACGATTTTTATAGGGACTTGGGTCAGTGACATTTGTGGAAAAGGTTTGTGTTCTTGGCGCAGGCAGCACCAAATATGGCAAATTAGCCGATAGTATAGCAGATATCACTACTCAGGCATCAGTTGCAGCCATAGAGAGTGCAGGAATTTCACCTAAAGATATCAAAGCATCCTACATCTCAAACGTATTTGGGGTTGCAGACAAACAGGTACACATTGGTCCTGTCTTGATGAGCCGATTAGGAATTCCCGACAAACCATCATTAACAATAGAGTCTGCATGTGGCAGTGGTTCTGTATCGTTTAGAGAAGCATACGCAAATGTCGCAGCAGGATTTTATGATTGTCTTTTAGTTACTGGCGTTGAAAAAGTAACCCACACAGGAACTGAATGGACAACAACATACTTTGCATACTGTTCAGACTTTTTCTATGAAGGCCAGGCTGGTGCATCATTTCCAGGATTGTTTGCATCAATGGCAAGAGCTTACATGACAGAGTTTAACACAACTGAAGAAGATTTTGCAAGAGTTGCAGTAAAGAATCATGATAATGGTTTCTTAAATCCAAAAGCTCACATGCAGAAAAAAATTACTATTGATGATGTAATGAATTCTGCAGTAGTCGCAAGTCCACTAAAACTTTTTGATTGCTGTCCATTTTCAGATGGAGCAAGTTCAGTAATTCTATGTTCAGAAAAGTTTGCAAAAGAACATGGCGGTGATTATATTGAAGTGATTGGTTCTGGTCGTGGTGGTTCTCCTGCTGCATTACAAGGACGTGATCACATGACAACAATTCCAAGTACAAAACTTGCAGCAGCTGATGCATACAAGATGGCAGGTATCACTGCAAAAGATGTAGACTTTGCAGAAGTGCATGACTGTTTTACAATTGCAGAGGTTGTTGACACTGAAGACTTGGGTTTCTTTGAAAAAGGAAAAGGTGTTCAAGCAGTTCGTGAAGGCCGAACAAAATTAAATTCTGATATTTCAATTAATCCTTCAGGAGGTCTAAAGTCAAAAGGACATCCAATTGGAGCTACTGGTGTTGGACAAGTAGTAGAAGTGTATGATCAATTAACTGGAAACGCTGGTGCAAGAACTGTTAAAGATGCAAAGATTGGTTTAACTCATAATTTTGGTGCAACTGGTGCAAGTTGTGCTGTTCATGTTTTTCAGAGTGTGTAAAATGTCTGTTGAAGAACAAGTAATTGAAAACGCCAAAAATGGTAAACTCCTAACTCACAAGTGTACTGATTGTGGATATCTTCATCTCTCTACAGCATATTTTTGCCGAGAGTGTGGCAGTAAGGGATTTGAGGATGTGCTTTTGGAGGGTACTGGCGAAATTGCCACTTATACCATAATTACTGTGGCTCCTGCAGGCTTTGAGAAATATACTCCATATGCCTTTGTTGTGCTCAAACTGGATAATTCTGATTTGAGGATTTCAGGATTTATGGCAGGAATTGCTACCCCTTCTGATCTTCCGGTTGGGACTAGAGCAAAAATTACTGGTTTCGATGAAAGAGGAATCATCATCGAAAAACAGTAAAAATATTTGTTTGAATTAATTAAAAAAAATCAGAATCGATTCTTAATTATTTTGCATCAATGATCATTATCATGTCTGTAGAAGTTACATGTGGAAAATGTGGTGAAAAGATCACAAACATGAAGATGTTAAAATCTCTAAAAGATGTAATGAATCCTTATAGTGGAAAGTGTCCGTCATGTGGACAGAAACTCTCTACATCGGAATTTTCATTAGATGTTCAAGAAAAATGATCTATGTTATCTGATCTTTTTCATAATTTTTCAAAATTAGATCTAAAACCCTTGTATGCATTTAGAAAAATGATCAAAAACGATCCAAATTAATACTGTCATAAGTCTTAATTAGTGCTTTTTTTTAGAAAGGTACATGAAAATGAGTGATGAAGAACTAGAATTAGATCTTGAAGGTGATCTAGATGTCGAAGACGATGATCTAGATGCAGACTTGGATGACGATTCGGATTCATCAAAACGGGGTGGCATTTTACAGTCTACCTCAAAACGTGTCAGAATGATCTTCTCTGTAATGGCAAGCCCTAACAGAATCGATATCTTAAGAATCCTAAATTCAAAAGGTCCTTTAACTTATTCAGAACTAAAATCACTTGCCGGTTTCAAATCAAAAAAAGAAAGTGGAAAATTTGCATACCACTTGAGAAAATTACTTAGACAATCACTAGTTGCATTAAACAAATCTGAAAGACGTTATACAATTACAAATCTTGGAAAATTAGTTTTGAGCTTAGCAAGACAAATCGAAGAAAGATCAATTATTGAAAGTGGAAAGATGTATGTTAGAACATCACATGAATCCATTGAAGAATTTAATTCTCATAAAATCATTCAGTCACTTGTTCGTGAGGGTAGTCTTCCACTTGAACTTGCACAAAAAATTACTGAAGAAGTTGAAAACAGAATTTACAAGTATCAGACTACCTATCTTACAGGCTCGCTTATCAGAGAAATGGTGAATTCTGTGCTCCTTGAGCACGGTCACGAAGAATATCGTAACAAGCTTGCACGCCTAGGCTTGCCTGTTTATGATGTTCAAGAGATGATTACCAACTTAGATAATGTAGATAACGGTGCTGAAGGTCTCTTGTTTAAAACAGGACAAAGAGTTTTTGCTGAACATCTTCTTACAAACATCTTACCAAAAGATGTAGCCGACTCTCATCTCTCTGGTGATCTACATATTGCAAATCCTGGTGTATGGTCAATGATTCCTGATACAGTTTTTGTTAATGTTAAAGAGTTAATTGAAGATGGAATAGATCTTGGTGGAAAGTATCTTGATGTCTCAAGAATTCCTGCATCAAAACAATTAGACGAAATTACCAGTGCATTGTCTGTTGTAATCTCACTTCTTTCAAAAGAAGCTTCACAAGAAATTGTACTTGATGGATTAGTTCAATTATTTTCAAAACATTCAAAGTCACTTCCAGAACTAGAACAAAAATTAACTGCAGCATTTGCAACTGCATCTACAACTTCCAAATATAACAAATCAAGTACTAATGTTTCAATCAGATTGCAACTAGGATCTGATACAAAAATAATTAATTCAATTATTAATGCATATCAAAACTATGCAAAGATCACACCAATTCCAAAAATTGGTTTGATCATAGACAATGAAAAAGGAAAGATTACTGATGTCTCTGAAGCTGTATCCGAAATAATTTCAATTGGTGGTAAAGTTATGTTTGCTAAAGGACAAACATCAAGTTACGGAGTTACAAACGGCTCAACCAAAAGTTCTGGTCCACTATCAATTATGCTCCAATCAGTATCAATTAACCTTCCAAGATTAGCATTTGAATCAAACAAAGATGAAACTTACTTTAGAGCAAGATTGGCATTGTTGATGAAACCAGCTTTGTCATCTATGGCACTAAGAAAGAAAGACATCTCGGATCTGACAAGACGCGGACTGAATCCCATCTTGGCTAAAAACACCCAGTACATGCAAAGAAGCACTGTTTCACTAGTCATTAATTTAGTGGGCCTCAAGGAGGCAGTCTTTAACATTCTTGGATTCAAGGATAATAAGGAAGGGCATGAAATCCTTCACAAGGTAATTGAGACCGCAGTTGATGTTGGAGCCAAAAAAGGCAAAGAATTAGGTGATCCTGTGGCTATTTGCATGACTGAGACTGAGAGTTCTACTCGTTTTGCAACCCTAGATGGTGAGAAATACGGTAAAAACTCCTCTTTGAACTCTATGGATGGCGATTCTTACTCAGAAGGAATAGAAATTAGTGCATCTGAGATCTCTGACTATACTAACAAAAGCGAGCCAATATCTGAATGCAACAAGCTCTCAAAGCTGCTTAACGGAGGATTGTTTGTAACGTTGAAAATCGCAAAGGATGCTAAGCCTGCAGAAATCAAAAAGGCAATTGAGAAAGCATCAGAACTTACGACTTCCTTTAAACCTGTTCAAGAGATTGCAATATGCGGTGAATGTGGGTTCAAGGACGAACCCTTTGATGACAAGTGTCCAAAGTGCAAGTCTCCGTACGTTGTCTGAATTTCATAACTGAGCAAACTAGTTACGATCATTTTTGAAAACTTTTTGATCTGTTTCAGACCTGTACGATCATCGTCTACTGTGCAAGTTATGCCGTTATGAAATTCATAGTACCGTTGTCAATTTTATTGAACCGAATTTTTAGACAAAAACTGACAAACCATTTATACTCTCATTGATCATAACCCTCTACGGGGAGATTATAATGGATAATTCACAAATAGAAAATACGATCAGTGAGATCCGTAAGCGCAGTGGCGCAGTTACGGCTTTCAATAAAGATAAAATTTCAAATGCCATATTCAGGGCATTGGCTGCCACCTCTAAAGCCGACCGTGGCCTAGCCGACCAGTTAGCAGATAATGTTGTTAACAAATTAGTAGAACAAGGATTTACTAGTTCTAGAACACCTACAGTTGAAGACATTCAAGATATTGTAGAGTCTACTTTGATTGATAGTGGTAATAGCGATATTGCTAAAGCCTACATTGTTTACAGACATGAGAGACGAAAACTAAGAGACGAAAAGATGAAGGTCCTAAATCTAAAGGCCTTAGATCCAGTTTCCAAAAAGTTTGACTTGAACTGTCTCAGAGTCTTAGCATCAAGATACCTTTTCAGAAATGGAAAAAATGAGATTATTGAGTCTCCAACTCAGATGTTTGAGAGAGTTGCAATTCTTGTAGGGATTGGTGATATGTTGTATGATGCACAAGTATTTGACAAGTCAGGGCACACTACTCAAGACGTAGAGGAAGCAAAATCTTATCTTGAAAAACTAGATGCCTTTGATTACAAATTCAAAGTTGGAGATTACTTCTTCAACAAATGGCATTTCAGATCACTCATCAACCACTATGTGACTCTTGCAGGAAAGGGTCAGATGAAAGTAAGCTTCAAAGAACTTTTGACATTGCTTGCAGCTAAAAAACTAGACAGCTATGCAGACAAAATCACAGAATACTTTGATCTGATGGTTGCACAAGACTTTTTGCCAAATTCACCAACAATGATGAATGCAGGTGGCAGACTAGGTCAACTCTCTGCATGTTTTGTGCTTGGAATGAATGATGGCATGGAAGAAATCATGAAATCAACTTCTGATGCAGCATTAATCTTCAAATCCGGTGGTGGAGTGGGAATAAACTACTCTGATCTTCGTGAAGAAGGTGATATTGTAGCTTCTACATCAGGCGTTGCATCAGGTCCAGTGTCATTTATGAACATCATTAACACTGTAACTGAAGTAGTAAAGCAAGGTGGAAAGAGACGTGGTGCTAACATGGGAATTATTGAAGCATGGCATCCAGATGTTGAAAAGTTCATCACAAACAAAACAGAACCTGGAGTTTTAGAAAACTTTAACGTCAGTGTAGGTATTTGGGAGGACTTTTGGCATGCACTTGTAAATACCAGTGATGGAAACTATGTCTTACGTAGTCCACGTGACAAAAAACCAGTCAAAGAAATCAATGCACATCAATTAATTGATTTGATTGCATTGTCTGCATGGAAGAGTGCAGAACCTGGTTTGATCTTCTTTGATCAAATTAACAAATACAACGTGTTTGCAAAAGCAAGACAAGCACCATTACGTGCAACAAATCCTTGTGGTGAACAAAGTCTTTACCCATACGAATCATGCAATCTTGGTTCAATCAATTTGGTAAATCTTGTCAAGAGACAAGCAGATGGAACCTATGAATTTGATTGGCAAAGATATGAGGAAACAATCAGAAAGACTACTAGATTCCTTGATAACATCATAGATGTTAACAACTATCCAGTACCAGAGATCAACGTAGCATCAAAAGAATCTCGAAGAATTGGTTTAGGTGTAATGGGAGTAGCTGATCTGTTGTACAAACTAAGAATTCCATACAACTCCAAAGAAGGATATGAATTACAATCCAAACTCTCTGAAGCCCTAACATATTATTCCATGGAAGAAAGTGTAGCCCTTGCAAAATCTCGTGGTGAATTCCCATTGTGTTCTAAGACTGAATATCCTGAAGGAAAGATTCCAGTTGCAGGTTATTATGAAAAACCAAAAGAATCCCACTCCTATGAATGGGATGCATTGATTGAAAAAATAAAGGAATACGGAATAAGAAATGTCTTGACTACAACTGTAGCCCCAACAGGTACTCTGTCAATGATTGCAGACTGTTCAAATGGAATGGAACCTGCATTTGCATTGGTCTTTGAGAAGAGAGTTACTGTAGGAAGATTCTTCTACACAAACAAAATTGTTGAACAAGTCCTAAAAGAAAATAATCTATACACAGATGAAATTCTTGCAAAGATTGCAGACAACTATGGTTCATTGAAAGGGATCGAAGAAATTCCTCAATGGATGCAAGATGTCTTTGTCACTGCAATGGATATTCACTGGTCTGATCACCTTATGGCTCAAGGTGTATGGCAAGACTGGATTGGAAATGCAATTGCAAAAACAATCAACATGCCATATGATGTAACTGCAGAAGATGTAAAGTCAGCATATCTGTTAGCCCATGAAATTGGACTCAAGGGAATTACAGTTTACCGTGATGGCTCTAGACACAAACAAGTTCTTCACATGACAAGTGAGAATGCTCAAAAAATATTTGATGTTACTCCTAGTGAACATGTGACAGAATATGTTACAAAACAAATAACAAATCCCTACATCAAATCCCAAGTTAATGCAGCACTTGCATTAAAGGTACATGATGAAGAAATAAAATCTGAACCCATTCAATCAGAGGAAGTTTCAGAAGATCGTCTGTGCCCAACATGCAAAAACAATCTTGTATTTGTAGAAGGTTGCAGTATCTGCATTGAATGCGGATTTAGTGGTTGTACGTCTGGATAAATAACAGAATCACAACTTTTTTACTTTCTTTTCTTTTTGAGTTCTTATGGATAAGAAGATTCTAGGCGTGACTGTAGGTGTAGCCGTAGTTATAGCTGTAGTTATAGCAATTGCAGCTGGAGTTCTTAGCATTCCAGATACTGAAGTTATTCCTCAAAAAACTAATGATAAAATTGGACTAGTCATAAATCCTCCAACTCAATCTGTAACACTGCAAGACCTAGATGAGATCTATTCTACTGCATCTGAATCTGGTATTGGACGAAGCAACGTCTATCTTTTCTGGAATTTAGTTGAACCAGAGCGTGGGGAATATGATTGGCAATATTCTGATGCACTGATGAGCTTTAACAAAAAAAATGATCTCAAAGTTACACTTTACTTTTCAATAATTAACGGAGAAACTCTTGGACCTTTCCCAAGTTGGATTGGAAACCCACCAATTCAATCTCTTAGAGAAGATAGAGTAGTTAGCGTACTTGATGCAATTTTATCACGATATGACATTATTGATACAGTGATTCTTGCAGGACAAACAGAATCTCAATTCCGATATCATGAACAAAACATTCCTGCTTACAAAGAACTGTTCACAGGAGTGTATGACCAAATCAAAGAAAAACATCCTGATGTAAAAATTGGAAATTCATTTGCATTACACCAAGTTTTGAGTAAGAACTTGAGATATATCGTAACTGATCTAGATGTTGGTGATTTTGTAGCATTTTCTTACTCTCCTGTTGATGTCCTAAATGAGATGGTAAAAACTCCACAACAAGCAAAAGAAGATTTAGAACAAATTTTTGATTTGGCAGGTGAGAAAAAGGCTGCAATCTTTGAGATTAGTTGGAGCACATCTGACTTTGTTGGTGGAAGTGAAGACTCTCAGACTGAATTTGTAGGAAAATCTTTTGAATTTTATACAGAAAATGAATCAGAGTTGGAGTTTTTTACTTGGTATAGACAATATGACAAGCCAGAAGGAACTTGCTCATTTGAAGCACAGGATATTGGAGAAAGCAAACTTGAGATTGGCGGTTCTGGTTTTGGAAGTAGTGAGCATGTAATTGAGAGACTAAACCATTACGTCTGTAATGCAGGATTATTTGATGAGAACGGCAATCCAAAACCAAGTTGGAATGAATTTAAAAATCAAATTCAAATGATAAACTAAAATGATTTCTTTAATTCTAGCAGAATCTGCATTAGAGCTTGTACCGTCTGAATTAAAACACCATCCATCTGTAATTTCCCATGCAAGAAAATTGGGAAAACATCCATCTGAAATTCTATTGGATAATTCATGGCATTTTGCAGCAATGAAAGGAATTGACAATGAATTGAAAAGAGGACGGCCAGACCTTGTACATTTTTCAATACTTGAAGCTACAACAATTCCACTTTACCAAAAAAATAAAATCAAATTTTATGTTCATACAGTTGATGATAAGGTAATTTCTTTTGGATCAAATGTGCATGTGCCAAAATCATATCATCGATTCGAAGGTTTAATTGAAAAATTGTATAAAGAAAAAAAGATAATTGCAAATAATAATGTCCTACTTGAAATCAAAGACAAAACATTTCCAGAACTAGTAGATGAAATAAACCCATCAAATGTACTGGGGTTTTCTACCAAAGGCGACTTGAACTCTTATGAAAAAATTGCTGCCGATATTTCAAATGACTCCTGCCTTGTATTTGGGGGATTCCAAAAGGGACACTTTTCAGATATAATTGAAAAAAAGTTCACTCAAATGTATTCGGTTGGCGATGAATCCTTTGAAGGACACACTGTAGTTGCCAGAATGCTGTATGAGTGTGAAAAAACCATTTTTATGTAGGACTCAAAATTTGCATTCTGTTGCAGTCATAGTATAGCCTGGTTAGTATTCGGGGTTTCCAACCCTGTGACGCGGGTTCGAATCCCGCTGACTGCATCTTTTCTAATAACAAGTAATTTTTAGGTGTGACCTCAGAAATTATTGTGAAACCTGCAGTAAGAAAACTTGCAATGGAGAGAATGCACATTCTAATAAAAAATGCAATCAGTAATGCAAAAGAAAATCCCAAACTCTCTCAGCGCCAGGCACTTCTTGCTAGAAGGATTAGTACTAGACACAAAATCCGAATGCCTTATGAGCTTAGAATGGTTTTTTGTAAAAAATGCAAATCATTCATTGCCCCTGGAGTGAATTCTAGAATCCGTTTAGGTAGAGCGTCTGTCAAGTCGATCAGAATATCTTGCTACTTGTGTGGGCATACTTATCGTAAAATAATATCTCAATGATTTATAAGACGATTCTCAATTTTTTGTCTTCATGGCAAAGGTGTATGACGTACCAGCAGATGTGCTGATAGGAAAACTAGCTGATATTTTAAAAAATGAGGATATTCCAGCACCTTCTTGGATTCCATTTGTAAAAACTGGAGCTCATGCTGACAAACCACCACAAAACCGTGATTGGTGGTATACAAGATGTGCTTCAATTATGAGAAAAATTTACCTTCACGGCCCAATTGGAATTAACGAATTAAGAAAAGATTATGGTGGTGGCAAACCATCTGGATATGGTGCAGCTCATCACAAAGATGCTGGCGGCGCAATTATTAGAAATGCCATTCATGGATTAGAAAAATTAGGTTATCTGGAAAAAGTTGAGAAAAAAGGTCGTGTAGTTTCTAAACATGGTATGCAAAAACTTGACAGACTGGCAACAGAAATTCTAAAAGAAATGATTGTTGAAAATCCTCAATTGAAAGTTTACACTTGATTCAAAATGAGTTTTCCTGATTCAAACGATTTTTCTCAAGATAATAACGATCACGAGCAATCTGCACAAAAAGAACAAATTCTAAAACAGATTCTTGTGCCCGAAGCAAGAATGAGATTAAACAATATCAAAATGGTAAAGCCAGAATTAGCAGATCTTGTGGAGCAATATTTGATAGGAATGGCAACCCAAGGAAAAATTCCTGGCCAAATCTCAGACGATCAATTAAAGCAAATTTTGCTTTCTACACAACAACCAAAACGAGATTTCAAGTTCAATCGTGTCTGATCTCAGATAAAATATAATTATGGGAAAGGTACTGCTTTATCCATGAAAGCCGTTGTATACAATGAATATGCACCAGATGATGATTATGCTAAGATCCTTAAAGTCCAGGATATAGATGAACCAAAACCAAAAGCAGATGAAGTTGTTTTTAAAGTAAAATCTGCAGCCCTAAATTATAATGATATTTGGGGTATGCGAGGACAACCAGTACCTGTACCATTACCACATGTTTCAGGTTCTGATGCTGCAGGTGATGTCATCGCAGTTGGAGAGGATGTAAAAAATATCAAAGTTGGAGATAGAGTAGTTTCCCACTCAAACATGTCATGCAGAGTTTGTAAAGCATGTACGGATGGAAGAGAATTTGACTGTGTTAACAGAATGATTTGGGGATTCCAAACTGGTCCAACTTGGGGAGCTTATCAAGAAGTAACCCACTTACCAGAAGTTAATGTTTCAAAAATTCCTGAAGGCGTTTCATATGATGAAGCAGCAGCTGCATCAATGACAATTCTTACCTCTTGGCATATGCTAGTTGGTAGAGCCAAGATTACACCCGGTCAAACCGTACTTATTATGGGTGGTGGTTCTGGAGTAGGAAGTTTTGGAATTCAAATTGCAAAACTATACAATTGTGATGTTATTGCAACTGCAAGCCCAGACAAATTAGACAAATGTCTAGAACTTGGTGCTGATTATGCGGTTGATCACAGAAAAGATGATTGGCACAAAGAAGTAAGAGCAATTACCAAAGAAATTGCCAAAAAGAAAGGTGAAGTCCCAGGAATTGATGTTTCATTTGATCACATTGGTGAGACTCATTGGAACAAACAACTAACCTTACTCAAATATGGTGCTACACTAGTTTCATGTGGTGCAACAACAGGTTATGATGCACACACTGACCTGAGACACATCTTCTTTAAGGGAACTAACATCTTGGGTTCAACACAAGGAACCAAAGCCGAACTTGATCAAGCCCTTTACTGGATGGGTCAAGGAAAAATCAAAGCAGCAATTGACTCAACTTACACATTTGAGCAAGCAGCTGAGGCTCACACAAAGATGTTAACCGGTAAGGGACTCTTTGGCAAAATCTTAATGAAGCCAGAAGGCGCTTAGTCATTTAATGACTCAGCTCTTTCGTAGTCTCATTTTTGTTCCCGGAAATAATTCTAGGTTTCTAGAAAAAGCAAAAACGCTACAGGCTGATATTGTTTGTTTTGATTTAGAGGACTCTGTTCCAGATGCTGAAAAAACAACTGCAAGAAAGCTAATCAAGTCTGCACTCAAATCTAGAAAATCATACAAATCTTCAATTTTTGTTCGTACAAATTCTCCTCTGTCTGGCAAAATTCCTGCAGATCTTAAAGAAATTGTTCAAAAAGGAATTGATGGAATTGTAATTCCAAAGGTCAACAACACAACAGAACTCAAAAAAATTGAAAAAATAATTTCAGGGTTGGAAAAAACACGTAAACTAAAACCCGTGCAACTAATCCCTTCTATAGAATCTGCAGAAGGTGTTGTAAACACCTACGAAATAGCTTCTTGTAGTAAACGAGTATCAGCGGTAGTTTTTGGCGTATTTGATCTTCTCAATGATCTTGGAGTAGAATATACTAAAGAATCTGAAGGTGCAAAATACTCTAGAAGAAAAATTCCTGTAGATGCACGTGCAGCAGGTATTGCTGCAATTGATGCCATCTGGCAAGATCTTAAAGATACAAAAGGATTAGAAAAAGATTGCAAAGTTGGAAAAAGTTTGGGCTATTCTGGAAAAAGCATTATTCATCCTGATCATATTTCTGTAACTCACAAATTGTTTCATCCAAACAAAAGTGAAATTTTGTGGGCTGAGAAAGTTTGCAAAACCTATCTTGCATCAACAAAAAAAGGAAAAGGTGCTACTACTGTTGATGGAAAAATGATTGATGAGGTTCATTTTAAACAAGCAAAGGCACTACTTGACCTTGTTAAATAATTCATTCTAGGTTTTTAACAATAGATTTCATTGTTGTGCTTTTCTCAAATATTTTTTTAGGCACAATTCCACTGACTGTAAGTTTTTCTTTTTTAGCATCAACTAAAATTTCTTGAAATACGCATTGAATTTTTGAAATTTTTTTGCTTTCACTTAGGATTTTTCCTGTCTCTATGAAAAACCCATTGATTAATAGATTCTCTATTTTTCTATACCCTGAGGTTTTGGGAACTCCAGATTCTTTTATAATTTCAGGTATGGTATGTTCACTTTTTAAAATGTATAAAATCATCTTTCTGGTTTCATCGTCTCCAAGTATGTCTAAAATAAAATGAATTAATTTTGAATTGGTAATTGTAACATGATAGTTTTCTTTTAATTTTTTTATTTGGAATAGTTGTTCCAGACATTCCATTTCAAATCTGCTGACATCTATTTCGGAATTTTTCTTGATAATTTTTAATAATGTCTGAAAGTGCTCCATTGAAAGTTTTATTGACATGCCATGTTCTAAAAACAATTCTCGTTCAATCTTTTTTAGCGTGTCAACATCAATTTTTTTCTTAATTATTGATGGTAATGATAATGAAATTAATTTGTCTAATCCTGCCATGTGTGATATCTAAAGATGTAAGATATAAAGAACTTATAGCATTTTCATAAATATAATGAGCAAGTCTGTGATTATTGTCGATGATGATGAAGATACTGTTAGACTGTTTTCCGAATTTCTTGAAGAGAAGGGCATTAATGTTGTAGGAAATGGATTTGATGGTATCACCGCTGTTAAATTGTTTAAAAAATTAAAACCTGATGTGACTCTTATTGATCTCAATATGCCTAATGGTTCTGGTTTTTATGCAATTAAGAAAATTCAAGAAATTGAACCAACAGCACGGATAATTGCAGTTACTGCCGATACAAGTAGTCAGACTGAAGAGAAATTAGAAAAATTGAATGTGCCTGTAATCCAAAAACCCTTTAACATCGAACATGTCATCTCTAACATAAACAACTAATTCCCATTTTTGGGACATTTCATATAATGTTATATTATAATTATCATAATTTAACATAAATGGCCAAACGAGTAACAATAATGATTGATGATGACATCGATAAAAAACTTCGACTTCGTCAAGCAAAGTTAATTCAACAAGAACAAACTTCTTACAGCTATTCCAAAGTCCTAAACGAAACCATTCGTAAAGTCTTAAAATAGCTAAGAAATTTTCCTTTTTTCAGATTATCTTAAAGATGATGAAATTTTATTCTAATTGTTAGAAAATGGTTAATCTGCTAGACCCATGTAATGTCATTACTAGAATGTTTAATGCAGGAAAATATGAGGAGATGTACAATTATTGCAAGGGACTGCTTGAAAAAATCCCTAATGACATGGTTGCACTGCAAAATATCTGTCTATCCTTGATTTATCTACAAAGATATCAAGAAGCCATAAAATATTGTGATAGAGTTCTTGAAATAAAAGAATCAGATACTTATGCATTAAAAAATAAAATTTATGCATTAGAAAGTCTGAATCAATATGAACAAGTTCTAGAATTATGTGATCAAATTCTTTCTTTAAATCCCCGTGATTCTTGGGCTTTGAATAGTAAGGGTTTGTCTTTGAATGAATTAAATCGACACAAAGATGCGCTTGAATGTTATAACAAATCACTTGAAATAGATCCAAATGATGTTACTGCTTTGATGAATAAAGCTATATCTTATAGCCATTTGAGAGATTATGAAAGTGCAATAGAACTTTATGATAAGGCCCAATCAGTTGACTCTAGCCTCAAGGAAATTCCTCTTGCTAAATCAAAACTGTTTGAAAAATTAGGAAAGAAGGATGATGCATTTTTGGCTGCACAGGGAATTCTTAACAAAGATATGGAAAAAATTAAGATAGATGCAAAAGAAAACAAATGTTCTCTTTTCCATCAAGTTTGTGAAAATGAATTTAAGAAATTAGATGACAAATAATTTTACATGAAAATCATCTAAATCATTTTATACATGAATTTGTAGATAGTTTTGATGTTTACTGGAATTGTTGAGGGAATAGGTAAGGTAGAAAAAATTTCTAAAAATACAAAAAATAGAAGTGCAATACAAATGACTGTGAATCTGGGAAAACATGCAAAAGGACTTAAAATTGGACAAAGCGTTGCACTAAATGGTGTTTGCCTTACGGCAACAAAACTGTCAAAATCAAACTGTATATTTGAAATGATTGAAGAGACAACAAAGAAAACTGATCTTGGAAATCTTAAAGTTGGTGGAATAGTAAACATTGAACGAAGTTTAAAAGCCGGAGATAGACTAGAAGGTCATTTTGTTTTAGGTCATGTTGATGGAGTAGGAATTATCAAAAAAATTCTAAAAAAACCTAAAGAAGTTCAAGTTTGGTTTGAGGTACCTAAAAAATTAGCAAAGTATGTCGTGAAGAAAGGCTCCATTGCAGTTGATGGGATAAGCCTGACTGTAGTTGACATTAAAAAAAATCTTGCATCTGTATCATTAATTCCTCATACAATTGAGGTTACAAATTTTCAAACCAAAAAAGTAGGCGACAAAGTTAATATTGAAACTGACATTCTTGGGAAATACATCCTAAAATAAACACGATAATCTACTACTTTAGTGGTAATTACCAATTTTTTAGTAAACTTTATAATCCGTTTGAGGATTTTTTTGTTTATGTCTCTTGAATCTGCATTACAATCTCTAAAAAGAGGAGAGTTTGTACTTTTGTTTGATTCTGCAGGAAGGGAAAATGAGATTGACATGGTAGTAGCTGCAGAATTTGTTACTCCTGAACATGTTGCTAGAATGCGTCAACATGCTGGTGGATTACTTTGTATTGCAATAGATAACAACTTTGCAAATTCATTAGAACTAAAATATATGCACGAAATTTTATCTGATTCCTCAATTCCAAATAAGGAGATGATCATGGGACTGGCACCTTATGGTGATCATCCAACATTTTCATTGTCTGTAAATCATTATCAGACTTATACTGGAATTACTGATAATGACAGATCTTTGACTATAAGAGAAATGGCAAATATCTATAATGTTGAGAACAAACAAAAAAAGTTCGCATCATCATTTAAAACTCCTGGACATGTTCCTTTGTTAATTGCATCAAAAGGTTTGTTAGCAGCACGTCAAGGACATACAGAGATGTCCGTATATCTTGCACAGATTGCAGGTTTGACTCCTGTAACTGCAATTTGTGAAATGATGGATGCTGAAACATATACTGCATTATCTGTTGACAAGGCAGAAAAGTTTGGAAAACAAAATGGAATTCCATTAATTGATGGAAAAGAACTATTAGAATACGCTAAGGTGCATTAATTTTGAATATTGCTATAGTGGTTTCGGAATTTAATGACAAAGTGACATCTAGGATGTTTTCAGTTGCACAAGAAAAAGCCAATTCTTTAAAGCTAAAAATAACTTATACTTGTTCTGTACCTGGTGCATATGATATGCCTATCATTGTTGATGCTTTGTTGCAAAAAAGTGATGTTGATGCAGTAGTTACCTTAGGTGCAATTATCAAGGGACAAACAAAACATGATGAGGTTATCTCTCATGCAGCTGCTCAAGCATTAACTGATTTATCTATAAAACACAAAAAACCAGTATCTTTAGGAATATCTGGTCCTGGCATGCAAGAAAGACACGCACATGCTAGAATAAGACCTGTAGCTGAACGTGCAGTGGAAGCTGTAGTAAAAATCTCCTCTGAACTAAAAAGGATTCAAAAATGATTCAGTTAAGCATTCTAAAAATAACTGGTTATGGACCATGGACTTTGACTCTGGGCAGTGATAGAGAACATGAACTTCAAATGCTTCAGGCATCTCTTTACAAACAAGTACAAAAATTATTTTCTGAAAAAAATTGTCTTGTATTTCTTAACAGATTTGATGAATTCTTTGTTGTTTCAAATGGTCTTGGGCTAGAAGATCACATCCAAATTCAAAAAACCCTTGAAAAATCATTTGAAATACATCTGGCCATTTCAATTGGATTTGCTGAATCTCCATTTGATGCAAATCTGAAAGCATATGAAGGCAAGAAAAATAACATTATTCTAGATAAACAATACAACATTTTTGGTTTTGTAAATGATACATCTTCCTCCAAAGTTACTATAATGCATTTAGATGTTGATGATCTTACTTCTAGGAGAACGACAAACTCCCCATACGAAATATCCTCAATAATTTTTCAATTGTATTCAAAAATGTCAAAATATTTCTTGGAAAAAAATTCACTGACATTTTTTATGGGTGGTGATAATTTCATGGTGGTTGCAAGTGATGATGCAAAAAACTCTGTCCAAAATTTCATCAATATGATAAAAAATGATGATAACATTTCTTTGAATTGCGGTATTGGTAATGCAAGTACTTGTAGAGAAGCTGTAAAACTAGCCACAAAGTCACTAGATACTATTCGTGAAATTCGAGATTCAGGAAAAGAAAAACCTGAAGTTTATGAATTATCATGTTAATCAAAAATATTAGCCTACTACTAGGAAAAGAATTAGATTTTGTTTCACAAACAAATATTCAAATCAAAAATGGAGAATTCAAGCGAATCCAACCTAACATAAAACCAAGTACTAAAGAGGATTCTGTTGACTGTGAAGGACTATTACTTATTCCTGGATTCATTAATGCACATACTCACATAGGTGATTCTATTGGAAAGGATGTTACACTTGACAGTTCTGTAGATAAAAAAATACATCCTGTTTTTGGAGCAAAATCAAAAATTCTAAAAAACACACCTCCTGAGAATTTATCAAATTTTATGCAAAATACTTGCCACTCTATGATTAGAAAAGGCATTACCACTTTTGTTGATTTTAGAGAAGGGGGATTAGATGGTGTGATTTTATTAAAGAAAACATTATCCAAACTCCCCATTCGATCAATAATTTTGGGAAGAGTAGATTTTTACCAAGATTCACTTGAAATTAAAAAAAATCTACCTATTCCAAAAGAACAAGCCAAAAAATTGCCTTTGATTCTTCAAAAATGTGATGGATTGGGTATAAGTGGAGCAAACGAAAATAGTAATTCAGTTCTTAATCATTACTCTAAAACATCAAAAATCAGAGCAATCCATTCTTCTGAAACCAAACAAAGCGTATCAAAATCTAAAAAGATGACTGGAAAATCTGAAACAATTCGGGCATTGTCTCTAAAACCCCATTTTCTTGTACACATGACTTATGCATCAAAAAGTGATTTACGTGCTGCAGCAAAAAAAATCAGAGGCATTGTTATTTGTCCAAGAGCTAATGCCTCTTTGGCTGAAGGGATTCCTGACATCACTTTAATGCAAAAAGCAGGTTGTACGCTAGCATTAGGCACAGATAATGTAATGATAAACTCACCTGATATGTTTAGAGAAATGGATTATCTTTGGAAAGTCACAATGGGCATTCATAAAAAAAGAGTTAATCCTAAAGAAATTCTAAAAATGTCCACGGTAAATGGTGGTAAAATACTGAAAAAAAATATCGGAATAATTGAAACTGGAAAGATTGCTGACTGTATATTTCTTGATAAACATGCATTGGATTTAGAACCAATACATGATCCTTATGCATCAATTGTTCATAGAGCATCTGAATCTGCAATAAAAGCTGTCATGATTGGAGGAAAAATCGTACATGGAAAACTCTAGACCTCATGTTATTCTTAGTGCAGCAATATCTGTTGATGGAAAAATTGCAACAAAAACAAATGATTCAAAACTTTCATCTAAAGAAGATATCAAGAGACTACACAAATTACGTTCTAGTGTAGATGCAATTCTTGTGGGAAAAAATACTATATCTCGTGATAACCCTATGCTGACTGTTCGTCACACTAAAGGGCAAAATCCGACTAGGATTATTTTAGATTCTGAAGGAAGCATCTCTAAAACATCAAAAATTCTACAATCAAGCCACCAAGTTCCTACCATTATTGCAACATCTAAAAAAATTACTAACGCCAACCTTGCAAAATTACAAAAATTTCCCATTGAAATAATCACTGTTGGCAAAAATTCTGTTAATCTAAAATTATTACTAAAAAAACTCTCTGAAAAAAATATCAAAACAATCCTTGTTGAAGGTGGGGGAACCGTAAATTGGGAATTTGTTAAGCATGACTTTTTTGATGAAATGATTATCACCTTGTCACCATTCTTAATTGGTGGTGATGATTCTATATCCTATTTACGTGGTACAGGATTCAGCAAAATTTCCAATTCTCCAAATCTTAGACTCAAATCAGTAAAGAGGCTCAAGAATCATCTAGTTCTACATTATGAAAAGCTCTAAGTTCTTATACTTTATTTGAATTACAACTACAAGAAATTGGCGGTAAAAAAGAAAACAACCAAAAGAAAAACTACTACAAAAAAGAAGGCAGCACCAAAAAGAAAGGCAGCACCAAAAAGAAAGGCAGCACCAAAAAGAAAGGCAGCACCAAAAAAGAAAACTACTAAATCAAAAGCAAAGAAACCCGCATTTGGTGGATACTCCATTAGTTTTGCAGGTCGAAAAGAAACTGCTGAACAAATATTTGGCAACAAACCAATTGCTCCAAGTGAAATGACCAAAAAGATTTGGGCGTTTGTAAAATCAAAAAGCCTCTCTAATCGTTAAAACCACTCGTTAACGATAACTCGTTAACTAATTTCTATCTTTTAATTATTTTTGAAAAAATAAGATATAGATACCAGAAATTATGTAAAATCATCATGTCAACTGCATCATTAAGACGTGATCATGATTTAATTGAAAAAGTTATCAAAGCAATGGATGCAACTATCCAATTATTAAACGAAAATAAAAAAATTCCTGAATCTATCTTACTTCCTGTAATTGATTTTTCCAAAAACTTTACCGATGTTTGTCATCATAGTAAAGAAGAAAATTCTTTGTTTCCTGCATTAGAACAAGCTGGAATGCCAAAAAATATGGGACCTATAGCAATGATGTTGATGGATCATGAACGTTCTAGAGAAATTGGATCAAACATGGAGGCTTCTGCAAAAGAATACCTTTCTTCAGGTGATTCTACAAAACTGATTAGTGATATGAAACAATATGTTGAACATATCACAGAACACCTTTGGAAAGAAAATAATCGATTGTTTATGATGGCAGAAGCTCGTTTGCAATATGTAGCACAAAAGGTTGATGGTGAATTAAACGAGATTGAAACCGAAAAACTCAACGGTTTGGGAAAATCACGAAAACACTATGAAGATCTGGCTGAAAATCTCACACGAGATGTTGCTGAGCAAGGAAATTAGGCATGACTCTCAGCATATTTGGCCAAGTAATTGCTGTGAGAAAATTTGCAAATGGGGACATTGAATTCGATTTTTATCATGATGATGTGGTAACTGAGTACAGATATTCATCTGATCCCGGTCGCTTAGGAAATTTTCCAAAAGAATTGGCTGAAACTATAGTATCTACTTTATCTACTGATATCTGCATTGAGATTTTCTTTGAAGATGAAACTCCAATTTATGTAGAATTAGAAGAATGTGAAGATGATGAAGAATTTGACGAGGACTCCGTCCTTGAGGAATCATGAACTCTGAACGTATATCAAAGCTCAAGGCGTTCCTAAGATCTCATTGATCTTCACTCAACAATGTATGTCATCGAGTGTCCTCGTCAGTATATAATACGCTAAAATTATACTTAAAGGATCCTCATAATTTCAACTATGAAAAATTATTCTACGTAATGATGATGTGTCAAGTTGTCGTAGAATCTAACTGATTTTAGATTTACAAATTCTAACATCCCATATCTTGATAACTCTCTTCCAAAACCACTATGTTTTATTCCTCCAAAAGGAATTCTTGGATCTGAGATAACTACATTATTTACACTTACAATTCCTGATTCAATCCTTCTTGACATTTTATCTGCTTTTGCAAGATCTTGTGTCCATATACTGGCACCTAATCCAAATTCACTATCATTAGCCAATTTAATTGCCTCACTTTCATTTTCAACAATAGTTATTGGAGCAACTGGTCCAAATGTTTCTTCTTTTGCAATTCTCATGTCTGGTGTAATGTTTGTTAGAATTGTTGGTTTGTAGAAATATCCGTTACCTTCTATCTTTTCTCCTCCTAACAGTACTTCGGCACCTTTTTCCTTTGCATCTTCAACAATTCCAGAAATTGTTTCTAACCCGTCTTTATTAGAAATTGGACCAATATCTGTATCCATTGACATTGGGTCTCCTACTTTTAGTTGAGATGCTTTTTTGATAAACAATTCAATAAAGTCTTTAGCAATATTCTTGCCCACAAAGAATCTTTTTGAGGCTACACAACTTTGCCCACAATTGATAAATCTGCCTTTAACTGCGCCTTCAGCCGCTTTTTCTATGATGGCATCATCTAAAACTATGAAAGGATCACTTCCTCCTAACTCTAAAACACATTTTTTTAGATTCATGGCAGATCTTTCTCCAACTTTTGCTCCTGCATTAGTACTGCCAGTAAATGTCACTGCATTAACTTCTGAATCAATTAGATGGTTTGCAGAATCAACACTTCCAGTTACAGTTGAAAACACTCCCTCTGGTATCCCTGCTTCTGTGAATGCTTTTTCAATTTCAATTCCTGATTGCATGGTAATTCTGGATGGTTTCATCACAATTACATTACCTGCCATTAAACATGGAGCTGCAAATCTTAGAGCTTGCCAATATGGAAAATTCCATGGCATAATAGAACCAATTACTCCTAATGGTTCAAATGTAAGAAAACTCTTCCTTGCATCTGTGTTTAAGACTTCGTCTGAAAGAAAACTATCTCCATGATCTGCATAAAATTCCAAGGCCCAAGCACATTTTTCAACTTCACCAATTGATTCTTTGAGTGCTTTTCCCATCTCACTAGTTGCAATTTTTGCTAACTCTGTTTTGTTTTTCTTAAGGTGTTCAACTAAATTGTAAATGTAACTTCGACGTTTCTCATAATCTTTTTTCCATTCAGGAAATGCCCTTTTTGCTTTTCTAACTAATTCAAATACTTGATCTCTATCCATTGGTGAAAATGTGTTGATCTCTTTACCTGTAGTGGGATTTACTGTAGTAATTTGATTCAAGGTTTTTTGAAAACAATTTCTCCTATTTAATTTAGTAACCTAATCTTCAAGACTCTTAGTAAAATTTGAAAGTGTTTTGGAATATGAATTCATCATAATATGCACAAATTGGTCATATGATTTCATACCTGAAATTCTCATTTGATAGTACCATTTCAGATAATTGTCATAATTTTCAATCTGCTTTATCCAGAAATCTGTCATGCTGTCTGAAAATGATTTAATATGTTTCATGGAATTTTCGTCCGCATTTATTTTATCAAAAAATTCTTTTTCAGAAATAATACATGTTCCAAACACATCATCTAGCATGTGAAGATATTCTTTGTACATGTCTGAATATATTTGAAAATGAGATGGAATCTGCATTTCTAATTTATTAATTATTTTAGATGAATTATCTTTGAAAATATTACAAACTGAGGGTTCTGAATCTTGAGACATAAAGAAAATACCTCTAAAAAGTATTTAGTATTATCTCAATATAATTAGAAAATCTGCTGCATATCTTTTTTGATTTCATCAATTTTCTTTTGATATGCTTTTTTAGATTTATCGTTCTTTTTCAGATTTAGGACATTTCCACATGATGGACATTTGAACATGCCTTCAAGTGCATCTTCAAATGTTACTCTTGGACAATCTTCATTTCCGCAATGATAAAAATCAGATGCATTTTCATAATCTAGTCTTTGTTGTAATCTTTCTTCAATTTTCTTTTTTGGTTTTCAATGAAATGTTCTACTTCTTCTCTTCTAGTTCTCCATCTGTAAACAAACCATCCTTTTCTTTCATCTTTTACTCTAATTCCTGTGATTAGAGATTTACCAAAAAGATCATACAATACTTTTCTTACCATGTTAATTCTAAGACCTGTAGAACTTGCAATTTCTTCATCAGTTGCATCTTCTGCTTTTAGTAATGAACGAGCAACCTTGAGATATTCATCTCCTCCAATCATTGAGGCTATTCTAACAAAAGGATCTTCGTATTTGTCTACCAACTCTAATCTTTCCTAATTTTCTATTATTAATCCCTTGTTTCCTTTACTTGTACATTTTTGCCTGTTTTTGTGGGTATAATCTTTCTTTTTGCATTTGGAAATTCTTTCTCAAATTGTTGACCTGTCTGAATACGATCTAATAGTATGGCAAGAGCGCTTATTTCAGAATGAGGTTGACTGCCCACTCCCACATTATAATCTGCCACCTCGTAAATCTCTCTGGGAACTTTTTCAGCTCCTACAACAACTAACAATTTTTCTTCTTTACGAATCTTTTCTTGAACTTCATTAATTTTTTCACCATACATTGAAAGATGTACTATTTTGAAATTGTCTTCTTTTTTCTTCTTGATAACTGATTTCCATTTTTCAATAAATTCAACTGTAAAATTTCCTCCCCATGTTTCATTAATTTTTCTCAAAGTATCTTTTATCTCTGGATTAACTTCTGTCATGAATATTTTTGATGCTCCAAATGCCCTTGATACTAATGCTACATGGGTTGTAACTCTGTCGTCTCTGACTAATCTCTGTCCAATTCTAACTACTTCAATTTCCATAGGTCTTTTCAATTCCTTTATTTTCAAATTGGTAAGAATCATAACTTTCCAAAATATCCTTAATCAATTCCTTGAGTTTTTCTGTATTTTTACCCGTTTTTGCCGAAACTGGAATCCATTTTTTATTGTCTGTTAGATTGAGTGTTTCTATTTTTTCTTCAATCTCACTGTTTTCTAACAAATCTGATTTATTTAGTGCATACACCATCCTGTCTTTTTCAACTCCTAGTTCACTTAATGTTCTCATACAGCTAGAAAATTTCTTCTTCAATTCAAATAATGAATCGCTGATATCTATTACTACTATGATGATATCTGTATGACCTAATTCTTCTAACGTTGATTTGAATGCATCAATCATGTAAGCAGGTAATTTGCTGATAAAACCTACTGTATCTGATATTAAAAATGGCACTTGATTAATTGTAACTCTTCGTGTAGTAGTTGAAAGTGTTGTAAACAATTCACTACTTTGAATTTTTGTTTCTCCTGTCATCTTGTTAAACAATGTTGTTTTTCCTGCTGAAGTATATCCTGCAAGTGAGATTGTTTTGAATCCCATTTTTTTTCTTCCTTGTCTATGTAACTCTCTTTGTTTTCCAGCTTTTTCAAGTTTGGATCTAACTGTTTGCATTCTATGTTTAATGTCATTATAGTAAACATCGACCTCAAATTTTCCTATTCCCATAAATCCTGGTTGTTCTCCCATGCTCGAAAGTCGAACTTTTTCTTTTGCTCTGGCCATTTCATATCTTAATTGTGCTAACTTTACTTGTAATTTTGATTCTGAGCTTGATGCTCTGCTTTCAAAAATTTCAAGAATTAGTGCTTCTCTGTCTAAAATTTCTCTATGCAAAACTGATGCCAAGTTATAATTTTGACTTGGTTTTAAAATCTCATCAAACACAATTACATCTGGCCTGATCTTTTCTGAAATCTCTTCAAGCTTCTCTAAAATTCCTCCACTTATACCGTACTTTGGCTTTTTCAAGAATTTTTGTTTAATTATGTGGACAACCTGTAATCCTGCTGCATCACAAAGTCCTTTTGCTTCATTAATCACGTCGTCCTTGTCATATGTGATTAAAATGGCTGATTTCATTTTGATTCTATGCTTTTACTATAACTTGGGTTAAAGATTCTACCTGTTTTGAAAATCTATGTCGTTTTTTTGATTGTCTTTTCAATATTCATATTCAATACTATTTCTGCAATGTCGCTGGCATATTCTGAAACTCTTTTGATGTTTTCAGTCATTCTTCTAACTCTATAGATCTCCTCGTCATCTTTAAGTGATTTTGAGGCATCTCTGATTTTTTTCTCATATTTTGTAATATCGTTTGTCTTTTCGATGGTTTTTTCTGCTTGTGGATAGTCTTCTTTAAACAACGCAAGACAAGCATCATCCAGTACTGACAGACAAAATTCATTCATGTCTTGCAATTTGTCCAATATTTCTTTCTTCACTGATTTCTTGAATTCTAGAAGATCTTTTGCAATAAATGCTGCATGATCTCCTGCTCTCTCGATATTCTTTACAACCAATCTATATCCAAGACAATCTCTAGGATTTCTAAAACCCATCTCTTTTAGCATGTGTTCATTTTGAATTGCAATCTTTAATTGACGAATAATATAAAATCCAAATCTGTCAACTTCATCATCTGTGTTTATTACTTCTTGTGCTAAATCTGCATTGTTTTCTTTTACAGCCAGGATTGCATCACTAGACATTGATTTTGCTAAATGGATCATTCTTTTGAATGCACCATCTATTGATAATTCTAATAAATTAACTAGGACTTGTATTGTTATTCCTCCACTGGAATCCGAAATGATCTCTGAACCCATCAACATTCGCTTGACTGCTTCTTTTACTGTGTTTCTTTGGGCTGGACTCAATCTGCCATCTTTTGGTTTTACGTTAATTGTCTTAAAACCCAAAAAATAAAGTGAAATTAATTTTCTGACAATCGAGGATGCCTTTTCTTCTGAGCTTATTTCAATCGTAGCTTCTTCTTTCTTTGGACTGCGTGATTCAAATTTTGGTGGATAAAGTTCTAAAGTTGAAGAACCTTTTCTTATCATTCTAATTTGATCTCCTTGCTTTAATCCTAAATCCATGATCCATGGTTTTGGTAATGAAACTATGTATGATGATTTACCTGTAAATTGAATTTTCCTTGTTTCCTCTCTTTCTTCCATAATCTAAAGAAAAAAAACTATTCTATATAGTTTGCACATTTTGATATATATGATCATTGAACTAATATTTAGAATAGATTGAAATCTGAATATGGATCATGTGTTAAAGCTACAGTCTTCACTTGATGCCTTGTTTGGTAGTGGCGTTTCAAAATATCTACCTAAAGATATTGAAATGACTTTTTCAAGAAAAACTGGTAGAATTAGAACTGTTATCCATAAAGGGAAATTACTATGTACTTTAAGAATCGATGGTGGTTTAGCAATTAGTCCTTACTTTGCTCAAATACTCCTGAGAAGTAAAGTGTTCAGAGAAAACTGTGTAGAGATAAACAAAGATGCTGCACCATTTGTTCAAGATGGCAGATCTGTATTTTGCAAGCATGTTGTAAAATGTGGAAAAAATGTTAGAATTTCTGGCGACACTCCTGTTTTATTCAAAAATAAGGTGATTGCAGTTGGAAGGGCTGTTTTATCATATGAGATGATTTCTGATTTTGATAGAGGTGTGGCCGTTAAGGTTAGAGATAGTTTAAAAAGTCGTAAAGAGGAAAAAGAACTATGATGCGCGGAGGCAATCGTGAAATGCGAAGAATGATGGACAAGATGGGTCTTGATATGAATGAGATGTCAAATGTTCAGGAAGTTATCATAAAGACCGATAAAAAAGAGATCATTATTTCAAAGCCTTCTGTTACAGAAATGAAAGCAAAAGATAATTCAATTTTTACTGTAACTGCTGACAGTTATGAGGAAAGAGAATTAGAAGTCCCTATATTCTCTGAAGAAGATATCCAACTTGTTAGCCAGCAAGCAGGTGTTGATGAAGAAAAAGCCAAAAGTGCATTAGAAGAAGCAAAAGGCGATCTTGCTAGGGCAATTTTACTGTTAACCACTGGATGATCCAATATTTTGTGCCTAAAATTGACCAAAAACTGAATGATTTAATTAATGGAATTATTGAAATTTGAGTGTAATGAGTATGGCAGAATCTAAAGTCACTGGAATTATCAAATCTCTAACTGTCTTGGAAGATGATATTGATTCCTTAAACAGTAAGGTTGGAGATATGAAAAAACAACTTTCAGTAAAGGCTCAAAATGAAATAGACTCTCTCGTGGAAAAAACTAGAGAAATGGCAACTAAGGAAGCCGAAGTTCTGATAAATGCTTCAAAAGAAAAAGCCACTGCTGAATCTGCAAAAATTGCTCAAGAAGGCGAGGCTAAATTATCTGAAATTCAATCAAAAATTGATGCTAATTTTGATGAAGCAGTGAAACATGTCGTGTCAACTGTTTTGAAGGCATAATCCTAAATTCTATATTTCATTTTGTCTAATATCGATCCCTTACTTAACTCTCGTATTGGAATTGCCACTTCCTATGGTAAACCATATTATAGATTTTCAACCTATTTGAAGGCCCTTAAACTGTCATTTGATTCCATTCTACCTGAGGATATCCAAAATTATTCGGGACACCTAATTCTTACCACCCATAAAGAATCACCAAAAATTTGTGAAATACCACTACTTCATGAGGATATTTTTGAACATCATCCTACTGTCATTAGGGGCATTATGATGCAAAAACTAAATCTTGATTTTGAGGAAGATCATCTGATTCTGGGAATTGATCCTGGGGAAAGAACTGGTTTGTCTGTATTTTACTATGGAAAAGAGATTGAGAGTTCATTTCATTCATCTGTTGAAGAATTAGTTATTCATATTATTAGAGTTCTGGGTGGTCTTAGGGCTAAAAGAAAAATTGTAAAGATTGGAAATGGGCATATGGGAATTGCCAAACAAATTGTAACTATGTTAAATCTCAATTTTTGTTCATCTTTTGAATTAGAATTTGTTGATGAAAGGAAAACCAGTATGAAAATTAAGAATTTTAATCAAGGCGGAAAACGAGATATGCTGTCTGCAAAATACATCTCTCAAAGAGATGGCCATAGACATTCAATTTTGCCCCTGTCTATGACGGGCTAGTTTTTTTCATTTAATGATTCCCTTCAATTTTCATGAAATAATATTGTATGATATTCATCTATTTTCTACATTTTTTTAAGAAAAAACTGAAATTTTTTGTTAAACAACTATATTGATACATGTCATTTTTTCAAAAAAGATGAAAATCAAACAAGCTATACATATTTATTGAAGATTTCTTGTTTTTCGTTGAAACTAATTATACTGATCGTAAAATTACTTGAAATTATTTCATCTTTTTTCCTATTTTTTTCTAAATTTCATCGATCCACCCTTATATACTTATGAATTCTATAATAAACTACCAAGATGACTTGTAAAGGAATTTGTGTAAGATATAAGGCTCAAAAGCCTGTTGGAACCGGAAGATATGCTTCTGGACAACGTCGATGTCAAATTTGTGAAATATTCATCAAATGGGAAGGACTATGGTGTCCATGTTGTGGCTATAGATTAAGAACTAAACCACGTAATTTGAAATACAAAGCCAAACTACGTGCAAGAGTTGAAGCTGATTCTATTGAGGCAAAATCTGCTACAGAAGTTCAACCAGAAGTTGAAGAAATTGCAGTAAAAGCAAAATCTAAAAGAAAAACTGCAAAAACTAAAACAACAAAGTCTAAGGAAAAAACTCCATGCAAACACTGTGAGAAATTGTTTGTCTATCCAGATAAACATGAAAAGAACTGCAAGAAAAATCCTGCTTTGCTTGATGCTTCCCAAGATAGTGAATCAATAGCAATAAAAGCATAAGACTTGTTCATAGCTTATTGAACTCTCCAAATGGATTTTTCCAAAAATTGGTAAATTTGGAGGGCCGTAACTTTTCTTTAAACATTCAAAAATTTGAAAATGGTTATTTTATTTCTGTATCTGAGGGTTCAAATAAAATAGGTTCGATGGTGGCTTCAATGGCAACTGGTCCCACTCCCGTCACAACTACTATAATTCCTTCTAAGACCGATTCTCTTTTTCTCAAACTTATTGCTGAACAAATCAGCATTAGAGTGCGAGGTATTGTATTGGTTTCTGCATTTATTCAAAAAGAATTAGGATCAAATACTGCAAAAGACTTAATGTCTGAAATTATGGAGACGGTTGAGAATGAGTGATTTAAGAAATTATATCTCTAAAATTAAGAAAAGTAAAGAACTCAAAATTATAAAAACTAAAGTTTCAACAAAATATGAAATTGCAGGAATTACTGCAAAGGTTGATGGTTCACATGCTGTATTGTTTGAAAATATTAAAGAAAGTGATTTTCATTTAGTTGCTAATCTGGTTGGTACTAGAAAGCGCTTTGCTCTTGCAGTGGGTGGAACCGAAAATAATATTCATGAAAAAGTCATTTCTGCAATAAAAAAGGCAAAAGCACCTAAAATAATATCCTCTGGAAAATTTCAAGAAAATAGGTCAAAAAATCTCTTTTCCATGCCTATTGTTACTCATTTCGAAAAGGAATCTGGTCCATTTATCACTTCTTCAATTGCATATGTTAAGAATCCAGAAACTGGAAAACAAAATTCATCCTTTCATAGAATGATGCCAATTGACAAAACTCATTTTTCAATAAGAATGGTTGAAGGACGTCATTTGCATCGATGTTTTGTTGATGCTAAAGAACATGGTGAGGATCTAAAAATTGCACTTACTGTTGGTGTACACCCTGCAATTTCTATTGCAGGTGCATATCAAGAACAGTGGGGAAAAGATGAGATTAATATTGCAAACTCTTTGTTAGGTGGAAAATTAACTTTAACAAAACTTCCCTTTACCGGACTAAACGTGCCATCTGGTTCAGAAATTGTTATGGAAGGAAAAGTTCTTCAGGACAAAACCCATCCTGAATGGATGGTCGAGATGCTCCAAACATATGACCATAAAAGATCCCAACCTGTTTTTGAACTTGAAAACTTGTATTTTAGAAATAATCCTATTTTTCATGATGTTTTATCTGGATATTCTGAACATCGATTGTTAATGGGAATGCCTATTGAATCAAAACTAAATGGTGATTTGAAAAAAGCGTTCAGACAAACACAACAAGTCTCCATGACAAATGGTGGATGTAATTGGTTGCATGCTGTTGTACAAATAAAAAAGAAAAATGAATCTGATGCAAAAAAAATAATTAAAAAAACATTTGAATCTCATCGCTCATTAAAACAAGTTACAGTAGTTGATGATGATATTGACCCTAATAATGCCGAAGCGGTAGAATATGCTATGGCAACAAGATTCCAAGCAGATAAGGATCTCATAATCTTAAAAAATGTACGTGGTTCTAGTCTTGATCCTTCAAGTGATCAAAAGAAATTACAAACTGCAAAAATGGGTATTGATGCAACTAGATCCCTTTCAAAACGTCCAGAGGGATTTGAATTGGCAAAAATCCCAAAAATTGACAAAATTAAACTTGAAAAATATTTCAAATAATCAAAATCAACTGATTAAATTAAATTTGGATTAATTAAAATTATTATAGATAAAATGTCATCTGAATCAAATCTTAGAGAAAAGAGTCCATCTGAATCTCATGCTGAAGTTATTGTTAGAATGTTTCCTTCTGACGCTAATCCAGCTGGGAATGTATTTGGTGGTGAAATTTTAAAACATATTGACATGGTTGCAGGAATTGTCGCTCAAAGACATTCTCAATCAAATGCTGTTACTGTATGTATGGATAGTGTAAATTTTCTAAAACCTGTTTTTGTTGGTAATGTTCTTTCATTAAATGCTCGAATAAATTATGTGCATAATTCTTCTATGGAGATAGAAGTTAAAGCAGAGGCTGAAGATATTGTTACAGGAATTAGAACTGTGACTGCAACTGCTTTTGTTACCTTTGTTGCTTTAGATAAAAATGGAAAATCTATGCATGTTCCAAAATTATCTTTAAAAACAGATGAGGATCGAGTCAAATTTGAAGAAGGAAAAATAAGAATGGAAAAAAGATTGCAAAATCGACAGAAATAATTTTTGATTTTCATGGAACCATTTAAGAATAATGAACTCTTTCTTTAGTTAATGTCTGAACAAGAAAAAAATAATGAGTGGGATTCATTATGGCAAGAATATACAAAATCTCTTGAAAATTGGAAATCTCTTTTTGAGCAAATTCAAACTGCCAGTAATGAAATGCAATCTAAGTTCAATGAAGTTTGGGAAAAAGCAAGCATTGAATCTAGCAATGAAACCATGAAATTATTTGGAGAAAACTGGCAAAAAGCAATGACCGATGCTGGAATGACTTCTTTCAAAGAATTCAGTGAGAACTGGCAAAAAGCTCTCAATGATAGTAACATGGCTACTTTCAAACAATTTGTTGAGAATTGGCAAAAGAGTCTTAGCTCATCTGGATTAGAACAGATGAATGCATATGGTGAAATGATGAAAAAATTCACTGAAACATGGGGCTCAATGTGGCCAAAATCTAAATAAATTTTGAAAGAATAAAAACATCATTCATTCTTAATTTTTTATGACCATTTCTCAAAATGAATGCTTTGTTGAATTATCTAGTTTTGATGATCTAGCACGATATGCTTGTGCATTTCGAGAATATCCACAACGAGTTTATTCCCAGGAATTTAACGGCAAAAGAGTTGTTTCAAGCACCATGCTTCTTGCAAATACTTTGCTGATTTTTTACACTCCTCTAAAAAAATCTGGACGATACATATCCTATCAAATAACTGGTAACAAAGAGATTTGTGAAATTGTAGAATCAACAAAAAATATTTCTCATTATGCTCCTGTTATACATGCAGAATCAGAAATTTCACCCTTACCTGAAAAAGAAGAAAAAATTATTGATCAGTTTTATCCTATTCGTCTAAAAGATCTTGGAAGTTTAGCTAGACTAACATATGATCCTGAATTTCCCGATGGACAAAATCTCACATTATTTGCATTGCCCAGAAAAACATCTTGGGTACTTGGTTATATTACCTCACTAGAAATGGATGAAGTGTATTACAATTTCAATTATGTAGAGTTAGATTCCGAACCAACAAAAAACTTCTTAAAATATCAAGGCAATCAGGGAAAAAACCCTGAATTCTCAGATACTATTGATCATGGCTTCTCATATTTTCCAATAATTAAAATAAAAGATGAGCATTCCATATTTGGGTTTTCAGATTAGTTTAATCCCAAGATGTTAATTCTTTGATTTTTTTCCTTGATTCCTCAACTAATCTTATCAATACAGGAATATAGATCTCAGATGCATATGCAATTTCAGTCTCGAAAATATCTTCAACATCAACAAATGCCGATGTTGTTATCTGGTTCTCATTCACGACAGGCTCGTTGTTTTCTTTTCTTTTATGATTAATTATTTCTAGAAATACTGGTAACTGTCTATTGATCTCAATCTGTAATTCATCTTTTGAACGTAATTTTTCATTACTTAAACCCACTATGATTTGTTGATTGATGTCATTTTCATACCTATCTTGTGCTCTTATCATAATTTTTATTTCTGGTAATACATTTTGTTTACTTTTTAATTCACATATTTTTTTTATTACTTTTGGAAGTCTACTATTGTGTTCTTGATCAAATTTATCCGTATACCATTTTGAAAATTTAATTGCTTTAGTATCATTTTTTGCTTTAGCTTTTTTAAGAAACTCTTCTTGTGATATTTTTTCTGTAATAAATAATCCAAAATCTCTATTTGCTTCTTCAAAAATACTATCTAGTATTGTGTTTACAGAATCTATGAATTTGGAAAAAAAATAATTAACGTAAAAAGGATCAGGATCGTATTGTTTTATCTGTTTTAGATAAATTTTACAATCTTCAATTGCTTTATCAATATTCATTGGTTATTGCCAGATTCAGTATTTGTAAATTTTGATTGTGATTTTAAACTAATTGCTAACTCTTTAAAAATTTCATTTACACTTACATCTACTAGATTAATTGTAGCATTTTCTTTGACTATTTGTTTTTCAAATTTCTCTTTTATTGCAAATGATACTGATGACCAATGTAAAATTCCTTTCAACTGCTCTTCAACTGTGGCGTTTGTAGTTGGAAAATTTGCTGGTGAGAATACAATGCCGTTTGTCCATTGCATTGTTGGAATGGCTCCTCCTGAGGATCTAGTACTAAATGCTATTTGTTTTACCCAATCATCAAATTTGTATTCAATGACTTCATGAATTATGAGTTTTTTCCATGGCTCTACAGAAATTTCCATTTGAACATGGTTTTCTAAAACCAATTATAATCTTATTTTTCAAGCCTAATTCTTGAATCTTTAGATTTAGACTCGCTTATTTACTAGAAAATAATCACTATTTTTTATAATGGATAAATGGGCTGACTATCTAATTTCTGAAGTCAGTTATAACGCACAACATTTGATTTCTGTTGCTATTAGACATCAAGATACAGATCAAGGCATCACTAAAGGTAAACCTGTTGATCGATTAACCATTTCATCTGACATTAAAAACGGAATGTCCTACATCACAATTTACAGTGGAAAAAACTCCTGGAAAAAGGGACACAAAATTCAAACTTTTTCAATAGACGGCACTCCGTTTTTACGAATTGATAGAAATAAAGTGAAATTAGATTTTCTAGGAGATTTACCTAGCGTATCTAACCCTGAGTTAATTGAATCAGAATTATCTTTTGAACCTGTTTCGGAAGAAACAATTCAGGAACCCTCTCCATCCAGTCCTAGAGGTTCATTACCAAAAGAATCTGCAGAAGAACTTCCTCAAGAACTTGACCTAGCACTAGAACCTGTTTCGGAAGAAACAATTCACAATTCAGGAACCCTCTCCATCCAGTCCTAGAGATTCATTACCAAAAGAATCTGCAGACGATATTTTTGAAGAAATAGACCGTGCCACGGAAACAATTTCTGAACATGAAGAAGCTACTCCTGAACAATTTGCACAATTAGGCGAACTTCAAAAACAAATTGATGAATTAGAGAATAAATTATCCAAAAAACCTATTCCTGAAGTTCAATCTGAACCTGAAGAAGAAATTCCTGTTGAACAACATTCTGAATTTGATGATCTCCGGGACCAAATTAACGAATTAGAAGATGAGTTATTTTCAAAATTACATCCTTCTTCTGACGAACCTACTCAAGAGCAGATTTCAAAGGTCAATGAATTAGAAAAAGAAATTGAAAAACTAGAAGCTGCAGATATTGAACATGAAATCATTCAAACATTACAAAAACAAAATAAAAAATTAGATGATATAGAGAAAAAACTTGTTCATCATTCTAATACAACTACTGATTCATTCTCTCCAGAAGCTTATTGTGTAAAATGTAGAACAAAAAGGAAAATCAAAAACCCTGAGGAAACAATTATGAAAAATGGAAGACCTGCAATAAAGGGAACTTGTTCAACCTGTAACTGTAAAGTTTTTCGTATTGGAAAAATGAAGAAATAATTATTTTCAAAAATTACATTTGACCTGATTGCCAAGCTTGATTGAATTTCTTTATGGCTTCCTGATATGCTGTGATTGAATCATCTCCTGATGTTTTTAGGAATTTTTCCCATTGCTCATTAAATTTCTTGATCGATTCAATATTGGTTTCTTTGAAAATATTTTCAATCATCTTTGTTTGTTGTTTGATGTATTCAGGGCCAATTTCTTCCCAAGTACTTTCCCAACTGGAACTAACTTTTTTCAATAACTCTGCATCTGATTCAATTGCTTTTTGACATGCATCATGATATGTCATCAAAGTTTCATTTGTAGCCTTTTGCCACTGTGCTAGTGATTCTTTCCATCCATTTAATGCAGAATTGTATTCTTTCCATGCCTTTTCAAATTCTGGCTTTTTTGTGGAAGATTTTGCTGTTGTTTTGGCTTTTGTTGTTTTAGATTTCGTCGCTTTCGACTTGGTTGCTTTTTTTGCTGGTCTTTTTTTGGTTGTAGTCTTTTTCTTAACAGCCATATGGTAGTTTAAAAATAGTAGATGTTAAATCTTTCAATAATTTCAAAATTTGAAAACATTTGAACTTGATTCATTTGAATTTTGAGGCTTTTGTAAAATTTGGGAGGTATTCTTTATCCTTATTTTTGAATAATTTTGAGTGTTCTTTACAGAGGTTTCTTGTCTCTCTAAAACTGATCTTTACTGTTTGAACTGCTTTTGAATTGCATTCTGAAATACTGCATTGCATAATGATTAAACATTTGACAAATTCTTAATAAAACTTTGAAATTATATTATTACCTGCTACAGATTTTTATCACTGATCAATTTCATCAAAATTATGAATGATGATGAGAAGGGAAAACGCTTCTTAGAATTAATTGATGAACAAAATAATGTTCAGTGGAGTATTGTTGCAAAACTATCTTCTTTAATCTCATCAAAATGGAATTCAACTGATTTACAAAAAGAAATTGAAGAATTAGTTGAAAAACATACTACCATTACAAAAGAGCTTAACAGTTTGGATGAAAAAAGCAGTATATTATAATGCAGAATCTACCATTAATGCAATAAACAGTACTGCCAAATATGGACTAGAAAACTTAAACAATGTCCATGACGCTTTTTCCATAGGTTTTACTATTACCCATATTGACAATGCAATCATCAAAGCACCTGATGCAATTGCAGTCCATAGATAAACACCTCCTACCATTTCTTCCCCACTTTGTGTTGTTATGAAAAATGGTGCAATTGAAAACAATACCATGACTACTGTTGAACCTGCAATTGCTCTTGCGGATGTTTTTTCTGATTGAACTGCTGTTAACATTGGAACATTTACTTTGTTATAATCATCTTTGAAATGTAATGTTAATGCCCAAATATGCATTGGAATCCAGATGAATACTAGTCCTGCCATTGCAAGTCCCATAGTCCATAGGTCTGACATTGTAACTGCAACCCATCCAATCATTGGTGGTGAACCTCCACATAATCCTCCTAAAATTATATTAGTTCTTGAATTTCGTTTTAGTGCATATGAGTATACTAGAACGTTGTTTAGTAATCCAAATGCTATGAATGCAGTTGCCCATATTCCCTGTTCTAATGTAGTTGTAAATGAAATTCCAAATGCTAATACTAATGAAATTCCAGCTAATGCTAATCCAAAATTACGTGCTTTTACTGCAGGATAGATTCTTTTTGATGGGAGTGGTCTGCCTTTTGTTCTTTCCATTATTGCATCAATATCTCTATCGTGATAATTTGTCAAAGTATTTGCTGCAGCAGAACCTGCTGCAACTGAAAATAACATTAGTGCCCATGTAGATGGGGCAATCTCAATTCCATAAATATTGGATGCTGTTAAAGCAGCCCCAAATGCGGTAAATACTAACAAATACCATATCTTTGGCTTTGTTAGCTCATAGTATACTGCAACTCTGGATTCTGACTTTTGTTTTTGCAATACTAGTCACTATCCTTTGATGGCATATATGGCATTGCTTTGGCACGGGATTTCATCTCAATAAAGGATTCTGAAGACTGAATGCCTTCTATTCTTCCTATTTTCTCTGAGACCATTTTATGCATCTGATCTAGTGATTTTGAATACATTGTAACTAGAATATCGAATCTTCCAGTAACTTCTGCCACTTCTCTTACTCCGTCAATCTTGAATAATTCTGAAATTATATGATCACGTTTTTTGTATCCATGTTAATTCCGGTTAATGCTTTGACATTGTATCCTAATTCAGCATCATTTACAACAATTGTAAATCGTTCAATTAACTTTCTTTTCACTAATCTCTTAATTCTTGAATATACTACTGATGAATTTACATTGATTTTTTTTGATAAACGTGGAACAGAAATAGATGCATCGTTAGATAATTCTGATAAAATCTGAAGATCTAGCTCGTCTACTTTTGCCGTCTAAAACACCTGAGTCGTTCTAGATTTCTGGTTCTTATAAAGTTATTATTGAAAAAATTGCAAAAAAAATCTAGATCTTGCCTTTTTTGTATAACATTTCAGCTAATAACACTGCACCTTTTGCTGAACCCATTTTTTTGTTGTGTGAGAATAACATGTATTTGAGTCCCTTATCAAACAATTCTTCTCTTTCTACTCTTCCAATTGTTGTGGTCATTCCACCACCAACTTCTCTTTCCATTCTTGGCTGAGGTCTTGTTGGATCCTCGTGGAACGCATAGTATTCTTTTGGAGCTGATGGCAATCCTTCAACTGATATTTCTTTATTGCAATTATTGTAAAGCTCTTTTGCTTTAGCTGGATCAATATCTTCAGAGGTTTCAACAAAGACTGATTCTGTATGTCCATCAATTACTGGAACTCTGGTACATGTACAACTAACTTTGATGTCTGCATCTTCGATTTTACCGTCTTTTAGTTTTCCTAAGATTTTTCTTGTTTCTAGCCTGACTTTTCCTTCTTCTTTTGGAATGTATGGCAAGATGTTGTCTGTAATTCCCATTGCTGATACTCCCGACTTTCCACCACCTGAAATTGCTTGCATTGAAGTCATCATGACCTTTTTTGCGCCATATTTTTCAAGTAATGGTTTTAGTGTAATTGCCAAACCTGTAGTTGTACAGTTTGGTAGTGGTGCTACAAACCCTTTCCAGTTACGATTTTTCTTTTGAATTTCAAGTAATTCAACTTGGTCATCATTTACACCTGGGATGAGAATTGGAACATCTTCTTCGTATCTGTATGCAGAACTAGTTGAGATTACTGGTAATTCTGCTGCCATTTTAGTCTCAATGTCTCTTGCAGCAACTGACTCAACTGCTGAAAATACTAGGTCTAATTGTGATGTATCAAGATCGTCAATTGTTTTAACATTCATTGATTTGATATATTCTGGAATTTCTCCCCCAACATCCCACATGATAATTCCGCCTTCATTTCTAATAGCATCAAGATAATTTTTGCCTGCTGAACGCTCTGAGGCTGCAATTTGAGTCACCTCAAACCATGGATGGTTATTCAAAGATTGTACGAATTCTTGTCCTACTGAACCTGTAACCCCTATAATTGCAACTCTTTTCTTCTCCATGAATAAACTATTGATTGGTTTCAATTAATAATCGTTATTCATATTACCAAAAGATACTATATCGCCTGTTCCTACTTTGTAATGTGAAAATTCGGACAAAAACAAGCATTATCAAACACCACCCAATATCTCATGGGGGTAGATTTTCTAGAGGAAATCAACAGATTGATGTCTTAGATTTTAGCTCAAATACTAGTCCTGCAGGAATGCCCTCATCCGTAAAATCTGCTATAAAAAAAAGACTAGATAAAATGGAGCATTATCCTGACACAAATTCAATCAACTTAATCTCCAGCCTCAAAAAATACATTGGATTATCAGATTCTCACATAGTTGTTGGCAATGGCGCAATTGAAATACTCTATAACTTCTGTAATTCATTTCTATCTCAAAAGCATGTTTTAATTCCAACTCCAACTTTTAGTGAATATGAATCTGCATCAAGACTTGTTGATTGTAAATTTACTTTTTTTAAAACAATGAATCTTTCTGAAAATATAGATTCATTCATTTCAAAAATTCCTATGAATGGCTGTGTTTTTGTATGTAATCCAAATAATCCAACTGGAACTATATTGTCAAAAAAACAAATAACAAAAATAATCTTAGCTGCAAAAAATAAATCCAGTTTTGTATTTGTTGATGAGTGTTTTATTGAATTGGTACCTGAATCAGATCAATCTATAATAAATTTAGTAAAAAAATATGATAATCTCTTTGTTTTAAGATCATTAACAAAATCATTTGGATTAGCGGGAATCAGAATTGGATATGGTGTTGGTTCAAAAACTATAATTGAAATTTTAAAAAAAATAAAAATTCCTTGGAGTGTTAATGCATTAGCTCAAGAAGCAGGAATTACTGCAATTAAAAATAAATCACACCTTACAAAATCAAAGTTACTTATTAAAAAAGAATCAACTTTTCTAAAAAAGAAAATTGCTAAAATTACTGGCTTTGAATGTCATGACTCTTCAACAAATTTTATTTTAATAAAAACAAAACAAGATTCAACAAAAATTCAAAAAAAATTATTAAAACATAAAATATTGATTCGTGATTGTAAAAATTTCCGTGGATTAAACAATCACTATATTCGAATTGCAGTAAAATCTCATAAAGATAATCTAAAACTTGTATCTGCTATGGAGGCAATAGCATGAAGTCTTTGATGATTCAGGGCACATCTTCTGGTGCTGGAAAAACAACGTTAGTTGCAGCATTGTGTAGAATTTTTGAACAAAAAGGATACCGTGTAGCTCCATTCAAATCCCAAAATATGTCTAATTTTGGTTATACCACTCCTGATTTTGAGATTTCTCGTGCTCAGGCAATTCAAGCTATTGCTGCAAAGTGCCCAATCGAACCTGACTTGAACCCCATAATGCTCAAACCTTTGGGAAATTACTATAGTGCAGTTTACCTTAATGGAAAATATTACAAGAAAATGCATGCAAAAGATTACTATACAAAATTTGTAAAATCAAAAGGAATCAAAGCAGCTACTACTTCATTATCAAAACTCAAAAGAAACTATGATCTGGTAATCTTGGAAGGTGCAGGTTCTCCAGCTGAAATTAATTTACAAAAATATGATATTGCAAATATGCAAATTGCTCAAAAAGCAAATGCATCTGTATTTTTGGTTTCAGATATTGACAAAGGCGGTTCATTTGCAAGTTTGATTGGTACTATGGCCTTAATTGAAAAAAAATATAAAAAATTGGTAAAAGGATTTGTATTAAATAAATTTAGAGGAGACATTAATGTCCTAAAACCAGGATTTAGAAAAATAAAACAACTTACAAAGATCCCTATTATTGGGACTATTCCCATGATGAAAATGAATCTCCCTGAAGAAGATTCACTTAATGTCAAAGCAAAACAAATTACATGGACTAAAAATAATATCTCAAAAATAGATAAAGAACTAGACAAACTGGCAAAAACTGTAAAAAATAATTTAGATATTAAAACAATTGAGATGATGATAAAATGATTTTAGAGTCTTTGATAGTTGTAGGGTTTGCATTGATACTTGATTTTGCATTTGGTGATCCAAAGAATAAGTATCATCCAACTGCTTGGATTGGTGGACTAATTGCTAAATTGACTCCACTTGGACAAAACGAAAATAAAAAATTGAAAAACTTGGTGGAATATTTGTAGTTAGCATTCCTATTGGGGTTGTTGTTACGTTGCTTTTGATCTTGGATCTTGGAATTTCATTCCTTACAACTGATTGGATAACCTTGGTAGTTTCAGTTGTAGTTGGAATCTTATTGCTAAAGACTACTATTGCAATAAAAGGAATGGAACGTTATGCCATGGCAGTTGTAAAGTCCCTTGAGATGGATAATTTGGATTCTGCCAGAGCCAATTTATCTATGATTGTTAAGAGAAATACCTCTAATTTAGACAAAAATCATATTATTTCAGGCGTACTTGAAAGTGTAAGTGAAAATACTGTCGATGGAATAACTGGTCCTTTGTTTTATTATGCAATTTTTGGATTACCTGGCGCATTTATGTATAGAATAATCAATACTGCTGACTCTATGATAGGATACAAAACTGATATTTTCAAAAATTTAGGATGGTTTGCTGCTACATGTGATACTGTATTAAATTACATTCCATCAAGACTTACTGGATTTGTAATGATTATCTCGTCTGCCCTTTTACAAAATAATTGGAAAGAATCTTACAAGACAATGATTCGTGATGGTAAAAAAACTGAAAGTCCAAACGCAGGATATCCTATGGCTGCATTAGCCGGAGCACTTGGAACCAAATTTGAAAAAATAAATCATTACAAATTAGGTGATGGTGAAATTACTCTTACAAAAGAACATGTACGTTCTGCAATATCTATAATGAAATTAACTTCAATTCTTTTCTTTGGAATTGTAATTGTTCCAATTATTACTGTTTTAACATTAATTGGATGGTGGATTCATGCTTAAGGAAATAGGTTATGTCTTTTCTTTCTTGACAATATTTCCTTCATCAAGTGCAACTTTAGAAAACATTGCAAAATACATGTACGTTTTTCCTATTGTTGGAATTGCAATTGGACTTTTAATTGGTTCAATTGGATTTGGCTTGTCTTTCTTTTTAGATCCACTGCTTGTTAGTTTGTTAGTTGTTGCATCTATTGCAATTGTTACTGGTATACATCATGCTGATGGATTAGCTGATTTTGCAGATGGACTTATGGTAAAAGGAACAAAAGAAAAAAAAATCAAAGCAATGAAAGATCTATCTACTGGTTCAGCTGGAATTGTAGGACTTGTTTTGTATCTTGTTGGGTTGATTGTCACAATATCCCTTACTAGCGGATTTGATTTGTTTAAGGCAGTTCTGATCAGTGAAATTCTAGCCAAATTTTCCATGGTGCTTATGGCAAGTTTGGGCAACTCTGCTATATCGGGCTCAAGTTCTCCCTTTGTACATATTATGAAAGACAAGAAAAAATTAGGTGCCGCTTTTATCATCATGCTTATTCCTGTGGTGGTAATTGGTGAGACTACTGGATTGATAATGCTTGGAGTTACAGTCACTTTGACATTATTCCTGTTGGGAATATCTACTCGAAGTTTTGGTGGAATAACTGGAGATGTAATTGGTGCTACAAATGAACTTACAAGATTAGCTTCCTTGATGGTGTTTGTATCAATATGATTGGCATTGTTATGGCAGGTGGCAAAGGCACTCGCATGAATTTAGATAATGAAAAATTATTACTAGAATACAAAAAGCCCATTGTTCTTCATGTCATTGATTCATTAAAAAATTCAAACTGTTTTTCTAAAATTGTTGCAGTTACTAGTCCAAATTCACCTAAAACAAAAAAATTACTAGAAGAAAATAATATTGAAATTTTTGATACTTCTGGAATAGGTTATGTTGAAGATCTAAATTTGGCATTACAAAAATTCAATGATTCAATTTTAGTCACATCTGGTGACATGCCCTTGTTAGACAAGAAAGTCATTCAAACAATTGTAAACCAGTATGATCCCCAAAAAATTTGGACAAGTGTTCTTGTTACTGATAAACTACTAACATCCATTGGAATTCAATCTAATTATTCAATAACTCATAATGAACAAAAATGTCATTTTACAGGAATTTCATTGATAAATTCTAAAAAAATTAATTCACTTGAAAATTTAGAAGAAAATTACATAATACTTGATGATAAAAGAATTGCACTTAATCTAAATACTAAACAAGATTATGATTTACTCAGCACTGCCTGAGATTTTACCATTAATTTTTGCTTTAGAACCTGTTGCTTCTGCAATTGTGTTTCCACATGAATTGCATGCAATTTGTGTTGATGCATGGGAATAAACTATTTGCAGTTCGCCACATTCATTACAATTAATTTTTTGGAATTTACTTGATGGTTTTGGAATCTCAATGTGATCTTTTTTCATGCTGCCACCAACTCAAATTTCTTAATTCTTACACCTAGTTTATTGTATTTCTTTTTACATACGGTACATGTCATAATAGGAGTAACTTTCTTTGTAACTTTGGCTGGCTTTGCTAGTTTTGGGAATTTTTGCCCACCATACCCATGTTTACGCTCAGCATGTCTGCGTTCACCTCTTGCAGAACCACGCCTTTTTCCAGCCTTGTAAATGGAGACCTTCTGTTCAGTATGTGTCTTACATTTTGCACAATACTTTCGGATCACCTTTGGTATGTTCATACCAACAAAACCTTCTCAACCGTAATTTAAGCATTGAATCTATAATAGGTGCAAAACCCATCCAAAATTGTGACTTCGAGCCTAGCAAATTCGATCTCATCCTTGAATTCTGTATCTATGGGTGAAAAAAAGGCAGATCTTGTTTTAAAAAACTGTAACTTATTGTCTGTTTATACAAGAGAAATTATCCCTAAAACTCAAATTGCAATAACTGGTGATAGAATTGCATATGTTGGGCCCGATGCAACACATGCACAAGGTCCTAAAACTAAAGTCATTGATATTAAAAACAAGTATGTTAGTCCTGGATTTGCAGATCCACATCTACATATTGATCAATTTGTTCTTCCATCAGAATTTGCAAAACAAGCTATTCTTTGTGGTGTAACCTCACTTTTTTCTGATCCTATTGATGTTGTTAGTGTAGCAGGATACAAGGGCTTTCAAGAATTTTTAAAACTAGGGGAAGATCTTCCTGTAAGGATTTTCCAAGTTGTACCTGGTGGATTACCTGTTGATGCAAAATTTAGTAACAGTAAGACTCTTACTCTGTCCCAAGAAAAGGCCGCAATAAAACATCCTCATGTTCTTGGAATGGGTGAAGTTTTTTCTTGGACAAAAGTTACTCTTCGCGAACCAAAAACAATGAAATCCCTTTCAACAATGTTGGAATGTGATTGCATAATTAACGGTCATACTGCGGGTGCAAGTGAAAAAAAACTCAATGCATATGTTTCATCTGGGATTCTTTCTTGTCATGAACCAATTAATTTTGATCAAGTGTTAGAGAGATTACGTCTTGGAATGTGGATCATGATCCGAGAAGGTTCTATTAGACGTGATTTGAAAGAAATTATCCCACGAGTTTTATCTCATGGGACGTATCTTAACCGATTGATGTTTTGTTCAGATGGCCTTGATCCAAACGATATTTCAAAATTTGGCCATATTGATCATTGTATTCGTGAATCAATCAAACTTGGCTTAGATCCAATTGATGCAGTAGCTATGGCATCAAAAAACAACTTTGACTATTATAACATGGGAAAAGATCTAGGTGGAATTGCACCTGGTAAGTTGGCTGATATTTTGATTTTCGATGATTTGAAATCCTTCAAACCTAAAACCGTGTTTGTAGGAGGAAAACTTGTAGTGTCAAACGGAAAAGTTGTTTCTCCAATAAAGAAAAAAGTAATACCTTCTTGGATCAAAAACACTGTCAAACTCAAGAAATTCTCAAAAGATGATTTTCAAATAAAATCTAAAAAGAAAGATGTTATGGCAAATACTATTTTTATGCAAACAGAAATTATTACAAAACTGAATTCGTCTCAACTCCAATCAAAAGATAATCTAGTTTCCGCATCTTTAGATTCTGATATATGGAAAGTTGCAGCTTTTGATAGAACTTGTGGAACAAATAGGCATTCTATCGGCTTTCTTGAAAATTTTGGAGCTGATATTGGAGCGTTTGCGTCAACTTGGAGTTTTCATGAAAATGATATGATTGTCATTGGTTCAAATGATTCTGATATGGCATTTGCCTCAAATCATATAATTAAAAATCAAGGAGGTCTTGTTGTAGTAAAATCTGGTAAGGTTATTGCTTCGTTGCCTTTGCAATTTGCAGGTATTGTTTCAACAGATTCTTTTGAAAAAGTTTCAACTAATTTTGAAAATATCAACAATTCTCTTGTTGATTCTGGATGTAAATTTTCCAGACCTCATCTAATACCGTTATTCTTGCCTTTCTTGGCCTTACCTTCTGTTAGAATTCTTTCAGGAGGTATTGTTGATGTGAAAAACCGAAGCTACATCTCACCGATCAACTAAGTAATGTTAAAAAGGGGGATTCAGCGGATTGAAGCTGAATCTAAATGGCATCAATTCAACAAGGACCAAATGGACCTGTTTTGGTACTCAAAGAGAGTGCGTTACAACAAAAAGGTAAGGATGCTCAACAAAACAATATTGCAGCAGCAAAATTAGTTGCAGAATTAGTAAAAAGCAGTCTTGGGCCTAGAGGCCTTGATAAAATGTTAGTTGATTCTTTAGGTGATGTTACTATAACAAATGATGGTGCAACAATTCTCAAAGAAATTGATGTTCAACATCCAGCAGCCAAAATGATGGTTGAGATTTCAAAAACCGTTGATAATGAAGTTGGTGACGGTACAACTTCTTCTGTCATTTTTGGAGGTACACTTTTAGCTAAAGCTGAAGAACTTCTCAAAAAAGATGTTCATTCCTCAACAATTATTGACGGTTATCAAGCAGCAGCAGAAAAAACTCTTGAAATTTACTCTGAATTATCAAAGAAAATCAAACCTGATGATAGAGAATCACTCATTAAAATTGCTACAACAAGTATGCAGTCTAAATTAATTTCAGAAGATAGTGACATACTATCAAAAATTGTAGTTGATGCCATTCTTAGTATTGTTACTAAGAAAGGTGAAGATTATTCTGTTGATCTTGAAAATATCAAGGTCGAAAAGAAATCTGGTGGTTCAATCCAAGACACACAAATTGTTAAAGGAATTGTTTTAGATAAAGAAATTGTCCATAGTGGAATGCCTACCAAAATTGACAAGGCACAAATTGCTTTACTTAACTCTGCACTTGAAATTGAAAAAACTGAAATGAGTTCTGAAATTAGAATTTCAGATCCAACTCAAATGCAGATGTTCTTGGAAGAAGAAAATAGAATGTTAAAGGCAATGGTTGACAAACTACATGATATTGGAGTTAATGTCTTAATCTGCCAAAAAGGAATTGATGATATTGCACAACATTATCTTGCCAAAAACGGAATCATGGCAGTACGACGTGTAAAAGAAAGTGATATGATTAAACTAGGAAAAGCTACTGGCGGTCGTGTAATTAGCAACATTGATGATCTATCTGAAAAAGATCTAGGTTCTGCTAATTTGGTTCACCAAAAGAAAGTTGAATCTGATAAATGGGTATTCATAGAAGGATGCAAACATCCACAATCTGTAACAATGTTGATTCGCGGTGGTTCTCAAAGAGTAATTGATGAAGTTGACCGCTCTATACATGACTCTCTTATGGTAGTAAAAGATGTAATTGAAAAACCAGAGATTGTGGCAGGTGGAGGTGCACCAGAAGCATTTGCAGCCTCACAACTCAAGGATTGGGCTGATAATTTTGACGGACGAGAACAACTTGCAATTAAGAAATATGCTGAAGCATTAGAGGTGATTCCATTAACAATTGCTGAAAATGCAGGAATGGATCCAATTGATACAATGGCTAACTTGAGAGCAAAACAAAATCAAGGTCGCAAGTGGACTGGTATTGACGCTAAAAACACAAAGATTGCAGATATGCTTTCTATTGATGTTGTAGAACCAGTTGCTGTTAAAGAACAGATTATCAAATCTGCAACAGAAGCAGCATGTATGATTCTTAGAATTGATGATGTAATTGCAGTATCTGGTGGATCAGGCGGTGCCGGTGGCATGCCTCCAATGGGATAATCAATTAAAACTTAAGCATTCTAATCTTCTTAAATCATTGTTGTACAAATTAGGTGTTGATTTAGGTGGAACAAAGATTGAAGCAATTTTACTAGATGATTCATTATATGTTTTAGAAAGAAAAAGAGTTCCTACTCCACAAGAAAATTATCATAAAATAATTGATACAATTTCAAATCTAGTTTCAGAAATCACAAGTGATGTTTCAGATTTTTCTTTAGGGATTTGCACTCCTGGAGCAATTTCAAAACAAACTGGATTGATAAAAAACAGCAACACTCAATGTCTAATTGGAAAACCTCTAAAAGAAGATCTAGAAGAAAAACTACACAAAAAAATCTCTATGGAAAATGATGCAAATTGTTTTGTAATGGCCGAATCTAAACTGGGTGCGGCAAAAAAGTTTGCTTCTGTTTTTGGTGTAATAATGGGAACTGGTGTTGGTGGCGGGATTTCTATTAATGGAAAACTTCATTCAGGAAGAACCAACATTGCAGGAGAATGGGGACATCATACTTTACATCGTAATGGAAATCCGTGTTATTGTGGAAAAACTGGTTGTGTGGAGACCTACATTAGCGGTCCAGCATTGGAGAAAAGATGGGAAATCATGACAGGAGAAAAAAAATCCATGCCTGAAATCCTTTCTAATATTGATGGTGATGTTGCTCAAAAATGGAAAAATGAGTTTTTGGAGAATTTTGGATTTGGACTAGCAAATGTTATTGATATCTTGGATCCCGATGCAATTGTTCTTGGAGGCGGCTTATCAAATATTGATTTCTTGTACACAGAAGGAAAAAAATCAGTTTATGAAAAAGTATTTTCAGATTTAGTTGATACTCCTATTTTGAAAAATAAATTAGGTGATTCTGCTGGCGTCTATGGTGCTGCTTTACTCAATTAATTATTCAGGACATCCTTCCATCTTTGAAATGAAATAACCGTTAGTCATTATCTCAATTTCAATGTCTTCAGGAACAGATTGTGTGTGACAAAATTTACATTCTTCAGTTGTAACTTTGGAATCCCCTTCTCCAATTGTATTGAGCCATTCTTTTGCAAAGGAAATTGCTTTTTCTACATTGCTGTTATCAGTAACTACATCAAAATGCATTGTATGGCCATCTTTTGCTTTAACATATGTATCAAAGACATGAAAATCCATATTCATCACAAATATTACGAGTATTTATTTTTGATTTTTAAAATTTTTTCTACTATCCCATTTACATCTGCATCTAATTCTGCACTAATCAAAATTAATCCAGCACCACCAATAGGAATTGTTACTCTATAGATCTTTTCATATTTCGCTAATGCAAAAACTGGTTTCCCAATTTTATCTGATATTTTTTTACGTGTTGACCAGCGATAGACTGCTTGAGATAAAGATAATTCTGTTTCTTCTTTTGATAGATAACTATCTGTCCCTGTACGCATTTTGTCATGTAATTCGCCATAATCATACACTCCAACATATCTGATTTTTTTATCACACTCTAAAATTTCATCACAAATTTTTTCATATTCCAAATTTTTCACCTATTGGGGCTCAATTGTTGCTGGAGGCTTACTTGAAATTGTATATGTGACCCATGTTACATCTTCAATTTCATTTGTTATTCTGTTACTCATCTTTTCTAAAAGTCCATGTGGTAATCTTGTCCAATCTGCAGTCATTGCGTCAATTGAATCTACAACTCTGATCATTACTATATTTCCATATCTGCGTTCATCTCCAACAACTCCTACTGCTCTGTCATCTCCTACTGCGGCATAGGCTTGCCATACTTTTCCATATATGCCAGCTTCTACTAATTCATCTTCTACAATTTTACTTGCAACTTTGGCAATCTGTAGCTTTGTTGGTGTAACTTCTCCAATAATTCTAACAGCTAATCCTGGACCTGGGAATGGATGTCTCATGAAAAGTTTTTCTGGAACTTCAAGAATTTTTGCAATCATTCTTACTTCATCTTTGTATAATTCTCTTAACGGTTCTAAAATTTCCAAATTAAGCCAGTCAGGTAATCCACCTACATTGTGATGTGATTTTATAACATCTGCAGGTCCTTTTGAAACTCCACTTTCAATTACATCTGGATAAAGAGTTCCTTGTGCCAGCCATTTGAATGGGCCATTTTTTTCAGCAAATTCTGTAAAAACATTAATGAATTCCTCTCCTACAATCTTTCTCTTTTTCTCAGGGTCTTCTACTCCTTTGAGTTTTCCAAGAAATTTGTCTACTGCATTAATTGATGTAAAATTCACGTTAAAATTATCTTTGAACATTGTTTCAATTTCTGTTTCTTCATTTAATCTTAGTAATCCATTATTTACAAAAACACACTTGAGTCTGTCTCCAATGGCTTTGTGAATTAACAATGCTGCTACAGTAGAATCTATGCCTCCACTAACCCCACAAAGTACATTTCCTTCAATTTTTGAGATTTTTTCTACTGCAGAATCAATAAAACCCTCCATGGTCCAATCTTGTTTTGCTCCACAGACTTTTAAAACAAAATTCTTGAGAATCTCTGTACCTTGTTCTGTGTGAACAACTTCCGGATGAAATTGAATTCCATACACAGATTTTTCAGATGATGCTATTGCTGCTGCTTTTGCACTTTCAGTGTGTCCTATAACCTGAAAACCTGGAGGAATTTCTTCTGCTTCATCACCATGACTCATCCATGCTCTAACTGATTCACCAATACCATTTAGCAAATCTTTGTCATTGTCAATTGTAAGTAATGATGAGCCATACTCTTTGTTTGCCCTTTTTACTTTACCACCATATTTGTTAACAATTAGTTGATGGCCATAACAAATTCCAAGTAATGGTAAATTCATTTCAAAGATTTTATTTTCTGGAACTGGTGCATCCGAATTATAAACACTAGATGGCCCTCCTGAAAAAATTATTCCTTTCGGATTGTGTTTTTGTAACTCTTCATAACTTATATCATAAGGAACTAGTTCAGCGTACACTGAAAATTCTCTGATTCTTCTACAAATTAAGTGGCTATACTGCGATCCAAAATCTAAAACTACAATCTTATCCATATAATCACTTGTTGATATTTTCTAGCATCCTTGATAATGACCATCCTGCTGTATTGATTAATTCATTGATTCTTTCTTTTTGTCTATAGTTTTTGATAATAATTTCTCTAATGTCTGAACCGTTTTTGTTAATGATATAATCAATTATTGATTCTCTTTGTATTTTTCCATTCTCCACATCTGCTGAGTCTTTCTTCTTCATTTCTCCTATTATTCTGTCTAGGAAAAATGATTTGAAAGGAGGTGTATCGACGTTAATCTCAATATTGTCATCTAACACTATTGATACTTGTTCAGGAGTAACAAATGCGTTAGCAATAATTTTTCCATCTTTTCCTTGTTTTATTGGAATTGAGTTTTTTATTTCTTTGATTGTCTCTACTGATTCTTGAGGTTCAACTTTTTCTGTGGGTGTTAATTGTGAGGCTTTGGTAAAGCTGGATTCTTTTAAAAACAGATCCAAAATTGTAATGTCTTTTTCTAAAATCTTTATGGCTTCATGATGTTTATCGACTTGTTCGATCAAACTTTCTTTCAAAGTAATGATGCCCTTCATTTGTTCCTCTGAAAATTTCATAATTAAGTAAATGGGAGATGGGTATTAAATGCATTCTAGGTAATTATGGTATTCAGGTCTTTGTATGATATTTTTTTGAATCCCTTGATCTGCATTGATGTGGTAAATAATTCAGATTTTGTATTGGTTGCAAGCCATTCCAAAAGTGATCTTCCTTTTTTTAACTTCATCAATTTTATTTTTCTTTCTGATTTTTTTGTATTGGAAAATTTTCCTATTCTATTTCCAAAATCCATTCCAAACAGAATAATTTTTTTTGCACCATAATGACTCGCTAGAAACACTCCTCTGTCTCCGTCTGTAAATCCTCCAAAGTTTTGTATTTTGTTAAATGGTTTTGTCTGTGTAGTCCCTATGCATTTTTTGAATTCTTTTGATAAACTTAATTTTTCAATGTTATCGCCATGTGCATGAACAACAAAGATGGATTTTTTAGCAATTTTTCTTAATGAAGACTCATCTCCATCCAAATCAGTTACAACAATTTCTGGAATAATTCCATTTTCTAACAGTGGTTTTAATGAACTATCTGCTACAATTTTTGTTCCTTTTTTTAGATTCCTTAGTTTTGGAATTGCAAATGATAATGAAGGACCAGAACCTATTACGAACACAGTTTTCCCATATATTAAATCGTAAATTTTTTCATCAACTTTTGATTTTTTGAGAATTGAATCTAACAATATGGCTGATTCCTTGTCTTTTTTCTGATCATAGTTGAATTTTTTTAAAATATCCGAATATTCTTTTTTCCAACCTGAAATCATCATATGACTCAAATTGCATTAGTTTTTGATAAACTATGTGACTCGAATTGCTAATGTGGGTGTGGGTGGAAAAAACCCAATCCGTATTATGGGTATTTTGAATACTAGTCCTGAATCCTTTTACAAAAAATCTATCAACACCACTAAAAATCAGATAAAAAATTCTATAAAAGAAATGGAAAATGATGGTGCTGATTTTATTGATGTGGGTGGTATGTCCACTGCACCATATCTGTCCACAACAATATCTGAGAAAACTGAATCAAAGAGAATCATTGAAGCAGTAAAAATAATTCAAAACATATCTAATATTCCAATATCTGTTGACACTTGTAGGGCAAAACCTGCCAAAGATGCCTTAGAGTATGGTGTAGACATTATCAATGATATTTCTGGATTGAAATATGATGTGAGAATGAAGGATATTGTTTCAGAATTTTCACCCTCTCTGATTTTATGTGCTTTTGATTCAAAAGTTGTAACTGGAAATCATGTAACTGTTACCAAAAAACTACTGCAAGACAGTTTGAAGATCGCAAAAAAATCTAATATCTCTTCTAAAAAGATTGTATTGGATCCATCAATTGGATTTTTTAGAAAAGAAGGAAAAGGGCCATTTTTTACTAAAATCAAAACTGATTGGGTAAAAAGAGACTTGTCCATAATTCAAAATTTGAATTCTATAAAGGGAAAATATCCAATTCTTGTCTCAGTTTCAAACAAATCTTTTCTTGGAGAACTTTTACAAAAAAAAAATCCTTCTGATCGCTTATTTGGTTCAGTTGCTGCTGAAGTAATCTCTGTAATTAATGGTGCAGATATTATACGCACTCATAATGTAAAAGCAACAAAAGAAGCAGTCATCATTGCATCAAATCTGAAAAAATAACACAAAGGCTTATAATCAATATTTAACTTCCTTAACAAGGTTTCATTGGAATTCAAAGAAGGATTAACTTTTGATGACGTTCTTCTTGTACCCAAATATTCAGATATTACAAGTAGAAGTCAGACCGATCTGAGTACAAAATTATCTCGAAATATTACCATCAACATTCCTTTTGTCAGCGCAAATATGGATACGGTAACTGAATCTGCTATGGCTGCAACCATGGCCCGTGCTGGAGGAATTGGGATTGTCCACAGATTTTTGACGATTCAGGAGCAGGCAAATGAGGTGCTAAAGGTAAAACGTTCAGGCAGTGTTATGATTGAAAATCCATATTCTATTTCATCAGACAAATCTATTCAAGATGCTTTGGATTATGCTGAAGATAAAGAAATTTCTGGTTTATTGGTTGTTGATTCAAATTCTAAACTAGTAGGAATTGTGACTGAAAGAGACTTACTTTTTGCTAATTCAAATGGCAAAGTTTCTGATGTGATGACAAAAGATGTTGTTACTGCAAAACCTGGAGTTACTTTGGATGAAGCAAAAAATATTTTACACAAACATAGAATTGAAAAACTACCAATTGTTGATGATGCTGGAATTATCAAAGGATTGATTACCAGTAAAGATATTACAAATAACACTGATTATCCCAATGCATCTAAAGATAAGAAAGGTAGACCGTTAGTTGGCGCTGCAGTTGGTGTTAAGGGTGACTTTTTAGAGAGAAGTGAATCTCTCTTAGATGCAGGAGCAGATGTTCTTGTTGTTGATATTGCACATGGTCATAGTGAAAATGCAATTAGTACAGTTCGTAACATCAAAAAGGCATTTCCTGACTGTGAATTAATTGCAGGCAACATTGCAACTGCTCATGGTGCTGAGGATTTGATTAAGGCTGGCGTTGATGCCGTTAAAGTTGGTGTAGGTTCTGGTTCAATTTGTATTACTAGAGTAATTACTGGTTCTGGTGTTCCACAATTAACTGCAGTAATGGACTGTGCAAAAATTGGAAATGATTATGGTATTCCAATAATTTCTGATGGTGGCACAAGAACATCTGGTGATGCAACAAAAGCATTAGCTGCTGGTGCATCCTCTGTAATGGTTGGAAGTATGCTTGGAGGTACTGATGAATCTCCTGGTACAGTTTTGACTAAAAATGGTAAACGATTCAAGGTTTATCGTGGAATGGCTTCTCTTGCAGCTTCTATTGGCAGAAAGTCAAAAGAGACCGGCTCAATCTCACTTGATGATGATTTGAATGACTATGTTGCAGAAGGAGTTGAAGCTATGGTTCCATACAAAGGTACAGTTACTGATATCCTAAAACAATTGGCAGGTGGTGTCCGTTCAGGATTAAGTTATTGTGGTGCCCACACAATTCCACAAATGCAAGCAAATGCAGAATTTATCAAAATGTCAAGAGCTGGATTTGCAGAGAGTCAGCCTCATGATGTCTCTTTAATGTAGATAATTTTTTAAGCAGTATCAGAATTGATTGAATCATGTTATCAAAACGAACCATAATTGGATTAGTTGTTGGTATCGCAATCATTGGAATAGGTGTGTATTCATTAATTTCAGACATTGGTTTGCAAACAGTTGAAGTTGATGAAACATTTGGAATTGGCGAGTCCACTTCCTATCAAATCAGAGCCAACAGTGGCGGAAAACAACTAATGACTATTACTGGTGATAAATTTGATCTTAAATTATCTAGCCCTGGTGACGGATTACAAATTCCTATGACCTCTCATTCTGAAAAAGTTACCCTAGAATGGACTCATCTAGAAGATGGCATTACAATGATAGATATACAAAATACTGGTTCTACTGATTTACATATTGTTGGAACACTGAATATTACAGTTGATCCAATTCTATTCACATATCACTTGGTAGTAATTACTGCTGGAATGGTGATTATCGGATTTAGTATGGGCTTTACATTAAGAAAGCCCAAAGGATTTTAGCTCAGTTTTGCTGAAGGATACGATCCCAAAACTTTCAAAAATAATGTATCTTGCTTGATTTTTTCTAACATTTCTGAAATTTTAGAGTCTTTTTGATGCCCTTCAAAATCCACATAGAAATTGTATTCCCAAGTGTTTGTTCTAGTAGGTCTAGACTCTATCTTTGTCAAGTTTACATTATCTTTGTGAAAATTCTCTATTATTCTGTATAATGATCCAGGTTCGTGCTTTATTGAGAAAATTATCGAAGTCTTGTCGTTTCCTGTAATTGCTGATTCTTTTTTTGATAATATCAAAAATCTTGTATAGTTGTTCAAATTGTTTGCAATGTTTTCTGCAATGATGGGGACGTCGTAAATTGTCGAGGCTGTTTTGCTTGCAATGCAGGCACAATTTTTCTCGTTTAACTCTTTGATTATTTTTACACTACCTGCAGTATCGTATGTAGGAATTGTTTTCATTTTATGTTCTTCAACAAATTTTCTGCATTGACCTAGGGCTTGTGGATGTGAATAAACTGTATCTACCTCATCTATCTTACCTGTTCCAATAAGGCAATGTTCTATTCTGTGATATGCCTCACCTGTTACATTTAGTGATGTTGAATACAATAAATCATAACTCTCTCCAACACTTCCTTCTATTGAGTTCTCTACAGGCAAAATTGAATATTCTGTTTTATCTTTGGTAGTACTATCTAAAACTTCGGCAAACGTTGCAAATGAAACCGTTTCAATATCTTCACTAAAGAATGATCTTGCAGCAGCTTCACTATATGCACCTCGTTCACCTTGGAACGATACATTAATCATTTTTTATTCTCTCAGTTTAACGAAATCACTTTTGCCAAAGTCTGTAGATAGTTTTCTTTCATCAATCCAAGAACATTCAGTACATTTTATGGCATCCCTCATTGGAACTACTTTTCCACCACATTTTCGGCATTTTGTAAATAGTACTCCCAAGTTTGGTTCATCAATAGTTGCATGAATAGTTCCATTAAGATGATTTAAAATTTTTAATTTTGCAATATCGTTAACAAGTGCAATGTTTCTTTTTCTAATGTTTCTTGTTGAGCATACACATTCTACTTTTGATGTAGTGGGATTTCCATTTATGTAGTCAATTGAAACTGCAATCATAGATGACATTACTGCTGCAACTGTTCCAATCACGACATCTCCTACTTTAGGTATGGACAGATCTTTTGGATGTTTGATGTTTGCAGTTCTGGTGGTTTTGTCAATGTCTTTTTCTCCAATTGTTGCTGCTCTGACCATGTCTCCGTCATCAAAAGCGTTGTATCCGGCCTCATATTCCTCAATAGATGCTATTTTCTCACCTGGAAATGTTGCATTTTCAGACATGCTAAAATTCTTGTTTTTATGATTATAATTGTTTGTGGCATAAATGATCTTGATAAATCATATATCTCCAAAAATATGAAAAAAACCATGAAAGCTCTGGTTTATGATGAATATACCACAGATGACGACTTTTCAAAAATTTTGAAAATTAAAGATATTCCGATTCCTGAACCAAAATCAAACGAAGTAGTCTTCAAAGTAAAGGCTGCGTCACTAAATTATGATGATATCTGGGGAATGAGGGGCAAACCTTTAGCAATTCCACTACCTCATATTTCTGGAACTGATGCTGCAGGTGAAGTAACTGCTATTGGAAGTGATGTGAAAAATATCAAAGTTGGTGATAGGGTAGTTTCTCATGGAAACATGTCTTGTAGAGTTTGCAAAGCATGTACGGATGGAAGAGAATATGACTGCAAAAAACGAACTATCTGGGGATTTGAGACGGGCCCTCTTTGGGGTGGATATTGTGAATATACACATCTTCCAGAAGTAAATGTCGTAAAAATCCCTGAAAGCGTTTCATATGATGAAGCAGCTGCTGCATCAATGACTATGTTAACATCTTGGCATATGTTAGTTGGTAGAGCAAAAATCCAACCGGGACAATTAGTTTTGATAATGGGTGGAAGTTCTGGTGTTGGAAACTATGGAATTCAGATTGCAAAACTTTTTGGCTGTACTGTAATTGCAACTGCAAGTCCTGATAAGTTAGATAAACTGTTAGAACTTGGTGCTGATTATGCAGTTGATCACAGAAAAGAGGATTGGCACAAAGAAGTAAGATCAATTGCAAAAAAAATACCAAAACAATATGGGGATATACCTGGAGTTGATGTAATTTTTGAGCACATTGGTGGTACCCATTGGAACAAGGAACTTACTCTTCTAAACTATGGTGGAACTGTAGTCACTACTGGTGCTACAACTGGATATGATGCTAAAACTGATCTGCGACATATTTTCTTTAAAGGTATCAACATTTTAGGCTCAACACAAGGCACAAGAGCTGAGCTTGAACAGGGATTTTATTGGATGTCTCAAGGAAAAATAAAATCTATTATTGATTCTGTTTTTCCACTTGAAAGAGCAGCTGAAGCTCATACTAAAATGCTAAAAGGCAAAGGACTTTTTGGAAAAATCATAATGAAACCAAGCTGATTTTTGATGGATGATCCTAAAACAAATTCTATCTTAGATGAAGGAAACAGGTTATTTTTACAAGGTAGGTTCAAAGAGGCAATATCGTATTATGATCAAATTCTAGATGAAAACCCAAAACATCTTAGTTCTCTTAACAATAAAGGATATGCCCTAAGTAAACTAAAAGATTTTGATAATGCCATGAAATGTTATGATGTTGCACTTGAGAATCACCCTGATGATCTTTCTGTATTGGTAAACAAAATCTCCTCTTTTAGAAAACAAGGCAAATTTACTGAAGGCCTGTCATTATGTGATAAAATTTTGGAGCATAATCCAAAATACAATATTGCATTGTATCACAAAGAAAGAATACTGTTTTCTCTGGGTAAGTATGCTGATTCCATTTCATGTTGTGATGAAATCTTAAAAGACTATCCTGATAATGGTGATGTTTTATTTGATAAATCATGTAATCTTGCAATGCTTTCTAAAACTAACGATTCACTAATCTTACTTGAAAAGGCAATCTCCCAAGGAGTTCAATACAAAATCAAAGCAAAAAAATCAAAATCATTTGAAAACGTTTCTAATGATTCTAGATTTCAGAAACTAGTGTCATAACCAATGTGGAATTTCTAGATATCCTTCAATACTTTCGTTTCTCAGGATTTTTAAAAGTGCATTTGCCTGTGGTGAAGATAAAACCGGCTTGTCAAATTGATTGTCTGTAGAAATACGTGGGCATGCTACCTGAATAAAGGCATCAATTCCTTTTAGATTTCTTAACCTGTCATTTGTGATATCTGTAAGTGCAAATAGTTGGACTTCTTTTCCTTCTGCTTCTAGTTCTTCTTTAATTTTTAATGCAAATACCTTTGATAGTTGGCCTTCTTTTAGCCCCACTATCACTCCAAATGTTTTTGCTTCAGCTGCTTTGTAAATTGCAAGAGTTGCTTTCTTTTTTAACTTCTGTGCAAAGTCTGTAACTTCTCTTACTTCATTAAAGTAAGGATCTAGAACATACGTTGGTAAGTTAGTAGACAAGGCGATTCCAGATGCATGAAAATTACTTTGTCCTAGGAAAACATATGCATCAACTTCTTTTTTGAGATCTGTTGCAGGATAAAACTCACAACCAAATACCTGTCCGTCATTTAACTGACCTTTGCCTTTTCCAATCTTAACTGTAATTCCATTTTCTGTCAAAATTTTTTCAACTTTGTCTACTTGATGTAGATGTTGGCTATCTGTAACCAGCGAAATTGTTTTTCCTTTCAATATGTCGGTACATTTTTTTGCAACACTGTCAAACTCTACATCATCGTATGCATCGATGAGAATCAAGTTTTTTTCATATGTCTCTGTGTTAATGGTGTGTCCTATGTTAAATTGAATTTCTGCACCTAGAACTTTGGAACCATTTGAGTTCAAATCACAAGTCCCCCAAGTGGTGTCAGCTAGTACATATGCTGGAATGCCAAATTTTTTTGTTATGTTTTTTGCTGTCTCTTGCACTTGTGGCAGAATTCCATCTGGACCATTTAATGAAACTGATGCTGGATTTTTTTCCTCAATTTCCTGAAAAATCCTCCTTTCATCTATAACTATCAATTTAGCTTGAAATGTTATTTTATTAATTTAAACCAACTGCATCTTGCAACAACTAAAAATGTCTGAATTACCCAAAGAAATTGTGGTAAAAAAAACTGTTCTTAACATTGGATTTGACGATACTGATTCCCCAAAAGGAATGTGCACTACTTTTCTAGCGTACAAAGTAGTTGATTTACTCAAAAAACAAAAAACAGAATTTCTTGATTTTCCAAGATTAGTACGATTTAATCCAAATATCCCATGGAAAACTCGTGGAAACGGAGCTGTTTCTATTAGAATTAAGACTAGCAAACCATCAAAAATAAAAAAGCAAATCAAAAATCTTGTCTCAAAATATTCTGATACTAAAAATGGTGCAAATCCTGGGTTGGTATTTTTTGAAAGCGAGTCTATTCCTTCTGAATTTACAAAATTTAGTGACTTGGCTTTGTGGCAATTGATTAACAGAAACAATGCAAAAAAATTTGCTAAAAAAAACAATCTTGAATATTTTTACAAAGGAAATGGACAAGGACTTGTTGGAGCAATTGGTGCAATAGGATACGATTTTCATGATCACACATTGGAATTATTGAGTTATCGTAAAAAACAAAAATTTGGAAAAGAAAGAAAAATTTCTATAAAAAGCGTAAAAGAAATGCAAGAAAAAACATATCCTGACACTTTCAATAGTTTTGATACAAAAAAAGGACGTGTTTTGATTACTCCTCATGGCCCAGACCCTGTTTTTTTTGGTGTTCGCGGAGAGAATGTAGGTTCATTGATTCACGCTTCTAAGATTCTGAAAAGTGAAGAAAGGTTGGATGGTTATATGATCTTTAAATCAAATCAAGGAACAGGTGATCATTTGAAACATGAACTTACTTTTGAAACTCTAAAGCCATACGCATCTGGAAAATTGACTGGTGTTGTATCAAATTCACCTAAAATTGTAAAAGGTGGCCATGTTTTTTTCAAAATTCTCTCAAACAATAACGAATTTTGGTGTGCAGTTTACAAACCAACAGGTATATCGGTCATTGCATCAAATTTAATCAAAGGCGATAAAATCTCTGTTGGCGGAGGAGTTAGAAAAGCTTCAAAAAATTTCCCTCGAATTATTAATCTTGAATTTATTGAGATCCTTTCCCTTGAAAATCAACTCATAACATCAAACCCAACTTGCAAAAAATGCAACAAAAAAATGAAATCTAAAGGTAAAGGACAAGGATTTCAATGCGTTCGTTGTGGGAAAAAATCACCAAGAAAAATAACTGAAAAAATTCCCAGATCTATTGATAAACAGTTGTATCTGCCAAAAATTTCTGCCCATAGACATCTTACACGCCCTAGACAAAGACAAGGTGTCACAAACAAATCAAATAATTTCAAAAAATCTCTTCCTTGGTTTTGTGTTTATCAAAATTAGTAGCGGGGAGTAGATTTGAACTACTGAACTGCGGGTTATGAGCCCGCCGGGATGACCTAGCCCTAAATAGTCTGGCTTCCCCACCCCGCTAATCCAGAAATGAACACGAGCCGTATATACGCTTTATTGAATTCTTGAAAGTAATTAATATGAATTGAAGAACTTGAATTTTCATGGACAAAAAAATTTCAATTGCAGTAATTGTTGTTGCTGTTGTGTTTTCTGTATTTGTTTTAGCTTCTCCTTCAGATCCTATTCCTTTACCTGAACCTAACATTAACTCTAAAAGTGACTCAGTAGTTATTTTGGCAGAAAATCTAGATAAACCTCGTTCAATTGCAGTTTCTGATAATCTAATTTTTGTAACAGAAAAGGATGGTTTTATCAGAGTAATTGAAAATGATATACAATTAGAATCCCCACTTGCGGCATTACGTTCTGCTAATGTTTTTGATGGTGGTCTGTTAGGAATTACACTGCATCCAAATTTTTCAGAGAATCACCTTCTCTATGTATTTTTGACTTATGAAGAAAATGGAAACTTGTGGAATAAAATACTCCGAATTACAGAATCTGAAAATAAACTTCAAGACGCAGAAACGATATTTGATAAAATCCCTGGTTCTTCTTTTACAAATGGTGGATTTATCAAATTTGGTCCTGATGAAAAATTGTATGTGGGAACTGGAACTATATCTGATGCTTCACATTTGCCACAAGATCTGAATTCTTTGTCTGGAAAAATTTTGAGACTAAACGATGATGGTTCTATTCCGGATGATAATCCATTTTCAAATTCTCCTGTGTATTCATTAGGACATAGAAATCCACAAGGAATGACTTGGGATGGTGATGGTAATTTGTATGTGGCAGAATTTGGACCTGAAAAGAATGATGAAATTAATGTGATTTTGGCAGGTGAGAATTATGGTTGGCCTGAGCAACAATGCTCAGGCAATGAAAGTTTTGAAGATGCTATCCTTTGTTATGATCCTAGTATAGAACCGGGAGGAATTTTATTTTACACTGGTGACAAATTTGATTTTGACTTCCCCTTTATCATGGCATCAATGAGGGCATCTAATCTGTATCAAGTAGATTTTGAAGAAGGTTTGAGTTCTCAAAAATCAATACTGAGTGGAATTGGACGTGTCCGAGATGTTGTGCAGGGACCTGATGGTTATCTTTATGTGATTACTTCTAATACTGATGGAAAAGGTTTTCCGGATGCCAATGATGATAAACTGTTGAGGATATTAAAATAAAATGCCTGACTCGTCAATTTCAAAATTTTTTGAAAAGACTAGAAAGGAAAGACTAGATGTAATCAAAAATTTTGCAAATCTAACGGAAGATGATATTCAATCATTAGAACTACCTGATGGTGGAATTACATTTGATAAAGCAGATAAGATGGTAGAAAATGCGTTTGGAACATTTTCACTACCACTAGGAGTTGCAACTAACTTCAAAATCAACAACAAAGATTATCTTGTACCTATGGTAATTGAAGAGCCTTCTGTAATTGCTGCAGCATCAAAGGCAGCCAAACTTGCAAGATCAAAAGGCGGGTTTACAGTAGCTGCTGATGAGTCTTACAGTATAGGACAGATTCAAGTTTTAGGTGCAAATATAGATGATGCAATATCTAAAATCAAAGAAAACACCAAAGATATTTTGGATCTTGCAAATTCAAAAAGTAACACACTTTCTAAGATGGGAAAAGGAGCAAAAGAGATCACATGCAAAAAACTTGACACCGATTTTGAACCAATGTTAATTGTTGAACTTTTGATTGATGTAGGTGATGCAATGGGTGCAAACGTTACCAATACAATGTGTGAAGGTGTTGCCCCATTAATTGAAAAATTAACTGGAGGAAAAACACTTCTCAGAATACTATCAAATTATTCTACGAGACGTATGGTAAAGGCAACTGCTGTTTTTGATAAGGAATCAGTTGGAGGTGACGAGGTTGTAGACAATATGATTCATGCATATCAATTTGCAAAACACGACGTGTATCGAGCAGTAACTCATAACAAAGGAATCATGAATGGAATCATTGCAGTGGCAAATGCTACCGGACAAGACAGTCGTGCAATAGAAGCCGCTGCAAATGCATATGCTGCACGCTCTGGGCAATACCGCTCATTGTCTGAATGGAATAAAGATTCTGATGGAAATCTTGTTGGTACTCTGGAAATTCCATTGTCTGTTGGAATTGTAGGTGGCATCATCAATGTTCATCCTGTTGCAAAAATTTGTACCAAAATTCTAGGTTCAGAATCTGCAAAAGAACTGGCCTGTATTATTGCTGCAACAGGTCTTGCTCAGAACTTTAGTGCTATGAGGGCACTTGCAACTGATGGTATACAAAAAGGACACATGCGTCTTCATGCAAGAAACTTGGCATCCGCAGCAGGTGCCACTACTGAGCAGATTGATAAGATAGTTTCTCAGATGATTGAAGAAAATAATATTTCTCTTGATAATGCTAAAGAACTAGTAAAAAGTATGAATTAATCGTTTTTTATTATTGATTCAAGTAGTGATGTGTCTTTCCAAATAATGTATTCTGGATAACAATTTAACATCACACCGTTATCAATTTTATAAAATTCCCAATTTGCACATTCTGTATCATATTCATACGGTCTAGTATTATCAAATTCCCAATTAAACCCATTATCTATTGATGAATCTGGATATGCATGACCTTTTACTAATGTGATTTCATCGTTTTGTTCATCATAAGATACTTCAGCATAAAGGGCATTTGGATAAAGATACAACACTTTTGGATGTGAATCAATTGCGTCAAACATTTCTTTTGTGACATATTCATTATGTAACAAAATTACTTTATCGTATTGGACCAAAATGTTGGGATTTTTATGAACATCAATATCAGAAATCATTTCAAATCCTAATAAATTTAAAATCTGGATTGCATTTTTTCCTGAATTATATTGCGGTGGTTGTACTCTATCTATTTTTACAGTTAAACATTCTTTTCCGCAAATTCCATCATAATAATCATAAAATCCATTTGAACCATATGCAGAATGAGTAAAAACTGGAAGAATAACAATTGTTTTACCCACACCCTTTTTCATTTCGTTAATTATTGACAGTGATTCTTCTTTAGGTTCAAACCAAGAATATCTAAAACTCATGTCCTTGTTTAGATCTTCTTCATATGTGTATTGCAAAAAAAGGTCTGATGTATCTAAATTAATACGATTTCCACCTGGGTTATAGTTTAAATCAAACACTATGTCTTGGCTGATGTTTTTTTCTTCTGTATTGGACAAATTCTCTTGTGGTGAAAAAAATATTAAAACAACTGTGATTAGTATTATTATTCCACTTAGAGCGAAAACTACTTTTTTCATTTATGTTGCTTTTAAATTAAATAGTCTGTTATATACTGGTTTTTCGAAGTAAAATTATGTCTGAAATTAGGTTTGCTATTCCTAAAGGAAGTTTGGAGGAAGCTACATTCAAGCTTTTGGAGAGGTCATGGACCAAGGTCAACCGTAAGAGTAGAACATACAGAGTATATCTTGATGATCCAAAAATTATTGTAAAGATGCTTCGACCTCAGGAGATTCCAACCTTAGTTAATGAAGGATTATACGATGTAGGAATTACTGGAAAAGATTGGGTAGGTGAAACAAACGCTGATGTAGAACCAATTCTGGACCTAGAATATGGTAAGATTAGACTAGTTATTGCATTTCCAGATAATTATCGATACAAAAATCTAGATGCAATGATTGCAGATTATGCTAAAATGAAAAAGACTTTGAGAATTTCTTCTGAATATCTCACAACCGCGTCTCGTTTTATCAAGAGTTGCAAATCTTACAAAAAATATTTTGGAAACAAAGATCCACAAATTATCACTCCTTGGCTGCGTATTGGAACTAACAAATCAGTTCAGATTCATCTGTCATTTGGTGCAACAGAGGCAAAACCCCCAGAAGATGTGGATGCAATCATGGATGTAACTGAAACTGGAACTACGCTAAAACAAAATAAACTCAAAATTGTAGATGAAGTTCTCACATCAACTGCACATCTAATAGTAAACAAAAAATCACTTAAAGACAAAGCAAAACGAGAAAAGATTTTTGATATTGTTACTCTGATGAGAGGTGCAGTACATGGCAAAAAATACCTACACATTTACCTAAATGTAGAAGAGAAGAATCTACCAAAGATGCTAAAACAAATTTCATCATTAAAAAAACCAACAATTAGTCCACTAAGCGAAGATGGTTGGTATGGTGTAAACACAGTGATTAAAAAATCAGAATTTCACAAAATAATTCCAAAATTACGAAAGATTGCACAAGGATTAGTGGTACATGAACCACGACAAATCCTGGAACTTGAGGAGATCAAACGTGATGAGGAAAATTGATGAAAATCATTTCAATTAATAACCCAGAGCAGTTTCTAAAGAAAATAGGCACAAAAAACTCTTCAAAAAACCAGAAAATTGTAGAATCTATACTCAACGATGTAAAAAATAATGGTGATACTGCACTTAAAAAATATGAAAAAAAGTTTGGAGCAGGTAAAATTTCGTCATTAAGAGTTTCACAACGTGAAATTACTAGTGCATACTCTAAAGTTTCAGCAAAGGATATCTCTGCAATCAAACTCGCAAAATCAAGATTATCAAAAGCAGAATCTGCAATAAAACGTCAGTTCAAAGATATTACAATAAAATTTGATGGAACAAAACTCTCAAAATCCTTTGTTCCAATTGATAGCGTTGGATGTTATGTGCCAGGTGGAATGGCAAGATATCCAAGTTCTGCTGTAATGTCTGTTACTCCTGCACAAATTGCAGGTGTGAAAAGAATAGTTGTAGTATCTCCACCTAACTCTTTAGGAAATATAGATCCATTAACGATTGTGGCAGCTGATATTTGTGGCGCAACTGAAATTTACAAAACTGGTGGTGCACAATCAATAGCAGCATTAACATATGGGACACCTTCTATCAAAAAAGTAGATAAGATTGTAGGACCTGGTGGTGCATTTGTTACTTTAGCAAAATATCTGGTAAGCAATATTGTATCCATAGACATGATGGCAGGTCCAACTGAACTAGGAATTGTCATTGATTCTGCAACAGATGCTGATCTTGCAGCACTAGATCTTATTTCACAAGCAGAACACTCTTCAGATACATTTTGTTATGCACTGACTACCTCAAACTCAATTGCAAAGAAAATCCAATCTAGTGTAAATTCTAAACTCCAAAATATTCAGCGCTCAAAGATTGTAAAATCTAGTCTTGAATCAAATGGATTCATTGGTGTGTGTAAGGCATCTGATATTGTCAATATTGTAAATGATCTGGCACCTGAGCACTTGGAGATTATGAGCAAAAATGTTAAAAAATGGAATAAAATCAAAAATCCTGGATTAGTTTTACTCGGAAAAAACAGTCCATCTTCTGCAAGTGATTATTTACTAGGCTCAAATCACATATTACCAACAAACGGATTTGGCAAAACTCGAGGTTCCTTATCTGTATTAGATTTTGTAAAACTCTTAACCAAAGTAGAAACTAGCAAAAAAGATTTACAGAAAATATCAAAATCTATGCAGGATCTCACTTTAGCAGAAGGATTGCCAAATCACTATGAGGCAGTAAGGGGTAGATTGTAATGAAAAACTCGTGGTATGCAAAAAAATTAGAAGAATATGCAAAGCTAAGTGGTTACAAAAAACCTGAAAAGTTTGATGATGTTTTAAAACTAGACTCTAATGAGAATTTTGTAATAAACAAAAAATTTCAACAGGATGTCATTTCTTATGCTAGAGCAAATTCTGATGTTAGAGAATATCCGTTGGGTGGAATAGAAAGACTGGTATCAAAACTATCAAAGTATCTTAAAGTTTCTGAAAACATGATTGGTGTTGGAAATGGCTCTGATCAAATCTTGGATTTGTTTTTAACAAACCTGGCATCAAAAAAGACTAGAATTCTAACGTCTGATCCAACATTTGGTTTTTTTGAAGAACGATGTAAACTATATGCAATTCCTTGTATCAAGATCCCTTTTTCATCTGATATGAAATTAGATCTTGAAAAATTCAATGCTAATTTAGGAAAATGTCAAATTCTATACTTGGATTCCCCAAACAATCCTACTGGTTTCCAATTTTCAAAGACTCAGATAGAATCATTGCTCAAAAAATTTGATGGGTTGGTAATTATTGATGAAGCATATGGAGAATTTGGTGACTCATCAACTGTTTCACTAACCAAAAAATATGACAATCTTGTAGTTGTCAAAACATTTTCCAAAGCTTTTGGTTTGGCAGGTCTTCGTTTAGGATACTTTGTGGCAAACAAGAAAATAGTTGAGGTGTTCAACCAAGTATTGCAATATCCATATCCTCTTAACACTCTTGCAATTGAGGCAGGAATTGCCTCACTGGACAAAGTAGATCAGATGAGGGAGGCAGCAGAAATCATCAAGGCCGAGCGCAAAAAAATCATTGAGACTCTACGCAAATACGATGCTTTTACAGTATTTGATTCCAAGGCTAATTTTGTCCTATTTGATGCTAAAGGTGCAGACAAGCGTGTGTTTGCTGCACTAGTTGAACAAGGAATTTCCATACGTAAACTGGGTAAGATTGGTTCTCATTCTGGATGTCTGCGTGTTACTGTTGGAACTAAGGAAATGAATTCAAAATTCCTTTTAGCAATACGTGATCTTTTAGGATAAAAAATTGAACAATCAAAAATTTGATTCTATAATTTTTGATTGTGATGGAGTGTTGGTAGATATTACTCAGTCTTATGACAAAACAATCGACAAGACATGCAAATACATCCTTAAAGAATATGCAGGAATTGATTCCATTACTATTGATCATAAAATAATTGATGGGTTCAAAGCATCAGGGGGATTCAATGATGAAGTTGACTTGACATATGCTGCAGTATTGTCATTGTATGTAGCTGATAAACTAAACGAGAATCCCTCTGAATTTATCTGTAAAGTTATATCAAATACTGATAAAACTGGAATACTTTCTGTTCAGAGTTATGTTAAATCCATTTGTGATATTTCTGAATTTTTATCTAAATTAGGTTCATTAGATGATAGACACCGCAATCCAGTTTATTCTATCTTTGATCAGATTTTTTTTGGACCAGAACTGTATGAAAAATTGTTTGAAAAACCATCAAAATTTTCTGAAAAAGGTATGATCTCAAATGATAAAGTAATTTTATCTGTATCTCTATTGAAAACATTGCAAAAAGAATTTGGAAAAAAATTGGCAGTTGTTACTGGCAGAGGAATTGAATCAATTCGTTATTCCCTAAAAGACATGCTAAATTACTTTGACATAAACAGCTCTGCATTTTTAGAAGACGAACCAAGAGCGTTGGCAAAACCAAATCCTGCAGCACTTATTCGCGCTATACAAGCTATGGGTTCAAAAAATTGTCTGTATGTGGGCGATTCAATGGAGGATTATATGATGGCAAAAGATGCAACAGCGGCAGGAAATCCTACCACTTTTTGTGCAATTGTGGGTACAAGCACAAATCCTGAAGATAGACGTAAACTATTTGCAAAGTCAGGCGTGCAAATGATTCTTGAATCAATAAATGATATTCCGAAGGTATTAAATTTAGTTTGATAAAGTATGATTATTCTCTGGTGATAAAATGAAAAAACGCTCAAGCAAAATAAAACGTGAAACAAAAGAAACAAGTGTTTCAGTTACAGTTAACATTGATGGTACAGGAAAAACCAACATATCTACTGATGTTAACTTTATTGATCACTTGATTACTGCATTTGGAAAACATGCAATGTTGGATTTAACAGTAAAAGCAAAATCAAAAGACAATATTGTACATCACTTAATTGAAGATACTGCAATTACAATTGGAAATGCAATTGATAAAGCATTAGGAAATAGAACAGGCGTTACTAGATTTAGCTATGCATCTGTTCCAATGGATGAATCATTAGCTGAAGTATCAGTAGATTTGGTAAAAAGACCATTTTACAAATTATCTTTGTCCATCAAGAGAACAAAGATTGAAGATGTATCAAAAGAAGATCTTGAACACTTTTTCCAATCTTTACTACAAAATCTTAACAGCTGTATCCACCTTACTGTAAAGTATGGGGACAACGATCACCACAAGGTAGAATCTGCAATAAAATCCTTGGCAGTAGCATTTAGGATTGCATGTTCGAAAGACCCAAAACAAAAAGGAATCCCTAGTACAAAAGGCGCAATGTAATGACAAAGATTGCTATTTTTGATTACGGAGCTGGAAATATTTTCAGTCTCAAAAATGCACTGGAAAAACAAAATGCAACCGTAGAAGTTCAAACTCAAGTTGACAAACTAACTGGATATGATGGAATCTTTTTGCCAGGAGTTGGAAATTTTGATCCTGCAATACAGAGTATTAATCGTGATTCTGTAGACTTTCTTCAGGTTGTGGGCAGTACGCCTGTATTTGGGATATGTCTGGGAATGGAAATGTTCTTTGAGAAGAGTCAGGAAGGAAAAGAAAAAGGTCTTGGAATAATTGATGGTGATGTCATTGTTTTACCTGATACTCTAAAGGTTCCACACATGGGATGGAATGCACTTGAAATAAAACAAGAAAATAAAATTCTTGAGGGTGTAGAAAACAATTCGTGGGTATACTTTGTACATTCTTACAGAGCAAATCCTAAAAATCTAGATGTAATAGTTGCAGAATCTGATTATGATGTAAAAGTCCCATCTATTGTTCAAAAAGAAAATTATTTTGGAACTCAATTTCATCCAGAAAAATCAGGCGATGTTGGTGCATTAATGCTAAAGAATTTTCTACGTGAGTGTTCTAAATGAAAATAATTCCTGCAATTGATTTGATGGATGGACAAGTAGTTCGATTATACAAAGGAGATCCTAAACAAAAAACGGTTTATAGTGATGATCCTGTATCTGTTGCCAAAAAATGGCAAGAAGCAGGAGCTGATATGTTGCATATTGTTGATTTAGATGCAACACTTGGAACTGGAAGTAATTTGGATTTGATTGAAGAAATTACAACGGAATTGTCCATACCTGTTGAGGTGGCTGGTGGTCTACGTGATGAGGTAACAATTGATAGGGCAATTTCTTTTGCCACTCGAATTGTTCTTGGTACTTTGGCATTTAAAAATAAAGAATTATTGCAATATATTGCTAAAAAATATGGATTTTCAAAAATTGTAATCTCAGTTGATCATGTAGATGGATTTATTGTTACACATGGATGGAAAGAGAGTACAAAAACACCTTTGATTGATGCAATACATGAATTTGTAAACATGGGATTTACCGAATTTTTACTCACAAATGTAAGCAAGGATGGAACAATGGAAGGCCCTGACTTGGAATTTTTAGAAAAAGCATGTGCTATACAAAATACAAATGTAATTGCAAGTGGTGGGATATCAAATATTGATGATGTATCAAATGTACAAACAAAAAATGCATTTGCAGTAATTTTGGGTAAAGCACTATATGAAAACAAGATATCAATTGAGGAGGCAAAACAACTTGTTGACTAAACGAATCATTCCATGTCTGGATGTAGATAATGGACGAGTAGTCAAAGGATTAAACTTTGAATCAATAAAGGATGCAGGAGATCCAGTTGAGCTTGCTGCCAAATATAGTAAAGATGGAGCAGACGAACTTGTTTTTTTAGATATCACTGCATCTCAAGAAAAAAGAAAAACAATCAAAGAACTGGTAGCTAGTGTTGCTAAAGTCATTGATATTCCATTTACTGTGGGTGGTGGGGTAAACAGTATGGATGATGCAAGAAATATTTTGCTTAGTGGTGCAGACAAAGTTGGAGTGAATACAGGTGCTGTAAAAAACCCTACACTGTTAACTGAACTTATGACTGTATTTGGAAAACAATGTGTTGTGATAGCTATAGATGCAAAACGAAATTATTCTGAGGATTCTACTAAAACAATGTTTGAAGAAAATGGAAAAAAGTTTTGGTTTGAGGTTTTCATTTATGGTGGTAAACGGGAAACTGGACTTGATGCCATTCAATGGGCAAAAAAAGCAACAGAACTTGGTGCTGGAGAAGTACTTCTAACTAGTATAGATAAAGATGGAACAAAAGATGGATATGATGTTTTGCTTACAAAAAAAATAGTTGATACTGTTTCTGTACCAGTTATTGCATCTGGAGGATGTGGAAAACCAGAAGACATGTATGAAATATTTGAAAAATCTAATGTTGATGCTGCTTTAGCTGCCTCAATTTTTCACTATGAAGACCAATCGGTAAATAGAGTCAAAGAAATTCTTAGAGAGAAAAACATCTCTGTACGATTATAAAGAAATCCTGTCATGAGTGTCTATGGATAAAACAATTGAAGAAATTGATTTTGAAAAAAGTGGAGGGCTGATTCCAATTATTGTTCAAGATGCAAACACCAAAGATGTACTTACTCTTGCATATTCAAACAAGGAATCATTGGAACTAACAAAGAAAACTGGTAACTCTTGGTTTTTCAGTCGTTCTAGAAACAAACTTTGGATGAAAGGTGAAGAATCTGGTAATACTCAAAAAGTCAAAGAAATTCTTGTCGATTGTGATTCTGATGCCATTATTTATCTTGTTGAACCATCGGGACCTGCATGTCACACTGGAGAGAGAGTATGTTTTCATAACTCACTTGAAAAATAAATTAGCAAACAGGTTGATAACTCTCTTCATCTCCTGGAAGTATCTTATTTATGATTTTAAATTCTAAATTAGGGTAATCGGTCCCTCTAAAAACAACTCTCCATTCTCCTACAAATTCATCCACAGAACAATATCCACTTGATTTTGAAAGCTGTGGTTGTAAATAATAATTGAATGCTGGTTTTTCTGCCCCGTCAAATGGAATTGATAAATAAACTTCGTAATGTGTACTGTTTTTTGGTTTTAAAAATACAACTTGACCTTTTTCTTCATAATCTAATCCGCCAATTCTGAGAAAAATTTTCTCTCCCAACACATATTCAGTTCGATCAATTTGAAATGGTCCTGAAGTAATCCACTCTCTCTCTTTTGGTGTGTATTCGTTTTCAAGATTTATTTTTTCAATGTCTTCTAATTTTTCTTGAATTTCTGGTATTGTTTCTTCAATTGGATCCAATTCCTTATTTACCGTATCCTCAACCTCCATGGTTTCTGGTTGTTCAAAATTAATTGCAATCATTGCAACTATTGCAATTACTACAGCAATGATGGGAATTATGACTTTGCCATTCATAAAACAGATTAATAAAAAATCACTAAAAACCTTCCTTATTGTATAAAATCTATTAAAATCTAGTTTTTTGTAGAAAATACATATGGTTTCATTTTTGACATCTATTTTCTAGGTATTTTTGATAGTTTTTTACTATATTTTTTATACACTAAAATTAAGTATTACTTAATTTGATATTAGGATTTTTTATGTATGATTTAGGAGGAAAAACTGATCTTGGCTAGAACATCACTACAATGCAGAGAATGCAAAAAACAGTATGATACTGCTTTCAAGTATATTTGTGATGATTGTTTTGGCCCCTTAGATGTGAAATATGATTTTCCAACTGTTACCAAAGATACCTTTTCTAATCGTGAACATACGTATTGGAGATATTTCGAATTACTTCCAATAGAATCAAAATCAAACATTGTTAGTATTGATGCTGGAATGACTCCATTAACAAAAGCAGAAAACTTGGGTAAAAAACTTGGACTCAATAATCTATACATAAAAAATGATTCTGTAAATCCTACATTTTCATTCAAAGATAGACCTGCAGGTGTCGCAATATCAAAAGCAAAAGAATTTGGATTGTCTGCAGTTGGCTGTGCATCAACTGGCAATTTAGCATCAGCCACTGCAGCTCATGCAGCAAAAGGTGGTTTTCCGTGTCATGTATTTGCACCAAGCAATATTGAAATGGCAAAGATTGCACAAGCCTTGTCTTATGGTGCAAACTATGTTGCAGTTGATGGAACATATGATGATGCAAACAGAATTGCAGCACAAATTGGTGACTCTAAGGGAATTGGGATTGTAAATATTAACATGCGTTCACATTATGTAGAAGGCTCTAAAACTTTGGCATATGAAGTTGCAGAACAACTTGAATGGAGTGTACCTGATCAACTAATTGTTCCAGTTGGTAGTGGTGCAATGCTTAATGCAATTTGTAAAGGCTTTGAAGAATTACAAAATGTCTCATTACTTGGTGATGTATCTAACATGCACATGATTGCAGCACAACCACATGGTTGTGCACCTGTTGTTGATGCATTCAAGAAAAAATCTAAAGATGTAATCCCAGTTGAGAATCCTGATACTATTGCAAAAAGTTTGGCAATAGGTGATCCTGGAGATGGACGATATGTGTTAAAAAGATTAGAACAATACAATGGGTTTGCTGAAGAATGTAACAACAAAGAAATTCTAGATGCAATACTTCTCTTGGCCAAAACTGAAGGAATATTTACAGAACCTGCTGGAGGAGTTTCTGTTTCTGTATTGCAAAAAATGGTAGAACAAGGTAAGATTGACAAAAATGATAAGGTTGTATGTTATGTAACTGGAAATGGTCTTAAAGCAACTGAATCTATTATGGAAGTACTACAAAAACCAAAAGTACTCAAAGCAGATATCTCAGAAATTTCGGCGGTAGTAAACTAATGGCAAATATCACATTTACAATTCCCTCCGTTCTAAATCAAGGTGGGGGGGAAAAGAAAACTGAAGTGTCTGCAAATTCATTGCAAGACGCATTTGCCAAAATCTCTGAACTGATGGGTGATGATTTTAAGAGACGAGTTTTAGAAGGCAATGGGGCTCCTCGTTCTTTGATTAATATCTACATTAATGGTAAGAATGCTAAATTTTCTTCTGGAATGGAAACTCCTCTAAAAGATGGTGATGAGGTTTACATTTTGCCTGCAGTTGCTGGAGGCTCTGAAGAACTATCCTCAAAAGAACTTGACAAATTTTCGAGACAAGTAATGCTTGAAGAAATTGGATATGGTGGACAACTAAAACTAAAAAATGCTAAAGTATGTGTTGTTGGAACTGGAGGTCTAGGGCATCCAATAATTTCTAGATTAGCTACAATGGGAGTTGGAAATTTACGAATTATTGATAGAGATGTAATTGAATTATCAAACTTGCATAGACAAATGATGTTTGATGAAGATGACGTTGGACAAGTCAAAGTAGAAGTTGCTGCAAAAAAAACTACAAAAATTAAATCCTGAATGTAAAATTGAAGCACTAGCTATTTCAATAAATGATTATACTGCATTAGAAGTTGTTGAAGGATGTGATGTTGTAATTGACGCGCTTGATAGTGTTAATGCAAGATATGCATTAAACAAAGCTTGTGTGAAATATAACATTCCATTTGTTACAGGTGCTGCAGTTGGAACATCTGGACAAGCTTTTACCATCTTGCCAAAAAAATCTGCATGTTATTTTTGCATGTTTCCAGAATTAAACGAAGATACAATGCCAACATGTAGTATTGAAGGTGTTCATCCTCCTATACTTTCTATTATCGGTGCAATTGAAGTTGCAGAAGCTGTAAAAATAATTCTTGGAAAAAAACCAAATCTCTCTGAAAGAATTTTACATGTTGATTTAGAAAATCTTGATTTTAATTTCACAAGAACATTTAGAGCTGATGAATGCCCAATTTGTGGAACAGGAAAACTTGAAGTCACACAAAAAGAGGAATTCATTTTAGAAGAGTTATGTGGAAGAAATAGAGGAAAGAGAACCTATTCCATTACGCCAACTGATACATTTGATCTTAATGTAGAACAAGTAACCAACATTGCAAAAGAAAAAGGATTCATTGTAGACAATCAAGGAGACTTGGGGTTATCGATGAGAACTAATGATTTGTCTGTAAGCTTTATGAAGAAAGGATCTGCGGTAGTAGTTGGACCAAAAGATGAAGGCGACGCTATAACATTGTACAAAAGCCTCCTCGGCAAACAGATCAAAGCATAAAATATGCTGTAAAAATTCCATAAAATCTATTGAAAATATAAAAAATATGACGATCATTTTAATATTTAGAGTATAATATATAATTCTTATAGGCTAATTTTATAGGAATTATATCAAAATATAATAATTGCTAAAAAAATTTCAATATTTTGTGCAATTGTGGACAATTCGTCCATTACGGTTAAATACTAATTTTAAAGAAAAATGTCAATAACATGAATAACGAAATAGGACGTAAAATAACTAGTCTTACATTAATGACAATTATGATTGCCGGTGGACTGACATTTGCAGTTCCAGGTGTAATGCCTGCTGCACATGCAGCCAACGCCAATCTCTTTGTTTCCGCAGAAAACTCACAGTTTGATAACTACATGTCAGGACCTCAAGTAATTGAGGTCGTCGTAATTGACAGTGACATCAATGATACCGATGAGGCAAAAGGTGAACCAGACGTAACTGTTAACGGCAAGAAACTGAGAATGCTTCAAGCAGTTGATGGTAACTGGTATGGTTACTTTGCAGACAGAGACCAAGCCCAAATCGCAGACTCTACTGCTACAACAGCAGGTTCTGGATTGGACTTTGGTGCATTCTGTTCCGCAGCATCTGGTACATCGATTTTAGGATTCTCAACTTCTGAAACAAACGGTATTGCAGTTCCAATTACAGTAGGATCAGGTAACGGTACACAAACAGGAAGCAGTTCTGGTGGTACAATCACCTCAACATGTAATCTTGCTGGCCTTACTGGATCAACAGCTAATGGTACCAATAACGTTGTAAGAGAAGCAAAAGATCCTAACGCAGGCAATACAAACGTCAACAGAGGCCAAATCGGTCTTACTGCTGATGATGCCTGGCCTTTCGTTCAACTCTATACTCTAAACCCAACAGGTAACGTTGTCGTACAGTACAACAAAGGTGGTGGTGTTCAATCAACAACACTTACTTTTGATACTGTTGATCAATTTGCCGAATTGAGTTTGGACAGAGCTGTATATCCAAGATTGGCACAAGTTCACGCAACAGTTACTGACTTATGGTTAAACATTGACCCAACTGATGAAGACTCTTGGACATTTGCTACCAACGTGAAGAATACAACATCATCCTTCAATGTTGATACATTTTACCAAGTATTCGATGAAAACGGTGCTTCAGGTGGAAGCGCATTATCTCTGAGAACTACATTGTCAGACTTGATGTGTGAAGACAATTGTGTATTGAAATTAAACACCGATGCACAAAACTCTGGCACAAAAGTTTTGACAATCCAGGATAATGACGATACTGTCTTAGACCAACTTAACTCAACTGCTAGTACCAACAATGCATCTGCATTTGGTATTACAAATGAGACAGCTAAGTTAGGTATAGGTTCCATCCCAGTTACCCTCACCGAACAAGGTCCAAACAGTGGTGTCTTTGGTACTTATGATGAATCTGACAAATCAGTACTAAAGATTACAGATAATGCAAAGAGGGGAACCTCCGCATCAATCGATTACAATGAAACACCTCAAACTATTCTTGTAGGATTCGACTTTGCAAGTATTGATATTCAGCCAGTCGATGACGAATGGACCTCTGGTGAAGAGATTCCAGTAGTCATTGTTGATGCTGATCAAAACAAGAACAGCAGAGCCGATGAAGACTTAGATTTGGACAACCCAAGCGTAACCTTAATTCCAGCACTCAAAACCGGTGATCCATTCACCATTGGTGAAGTTACCACAGCACCAGATGTTGCAATATTCAATGTAACAGAACGTACTATTGGTTCATCTTCACCTGCTGCTGGTGATCAAGTAACGTATAATCTAGTATCCGTATCTGCAAACCACAATAACATAACTTCTACTGCTGCAGTAGACACTTTCAGTCAAAGAGCAATAATCTCACAGACTGCAAACACAACTGCAGGATTTGATACGGTAATAATAGACTTGGAAACAACAATGGAAGAATTGCAAAAAACAATTAAGAAAGCAGGTTCAACAGGTGTAGCCTTTAACTTCTTCAACTATAACGTTGAATCATTTGGAGGCTCAGATGTTACTATCTTCTTAATTAACCAAACAACTGCAATTCTTGCTGATAACGATAAATTCAATGGTACTTCAAACAATGCATTCTTGCTAGTAGATAACTCTACTAAGATGCAAGACTATGTATCATTAAATGGACTTGATAGTGAATTGTTCACATCAACTAATCCATCTAGTCAAAACTTGGGTCTCGTATTCGAGTTTAACGTAGCTAGTGCTGGACATACCACAAATGGTATTGCCAGTATTGATGACAAAGAAGTAATCGTTGCTGACTTCTTCTCATTTGGTTTCACTGATGATGGTGTGCAGGCTGGCGAAAGGTTTGCAAACCAAATAATCAGAATTGAGGCCGAAGAAACAGGTGATAACACAAGTACCTTCGAAGGTTCACTTGAGTATATCATGGTTAACCAAATTAACATACAGGATGCAGATACCTTTGCTGGTATCACACCAATCGCAGATGATCCATCATTTATCGTAATTGAGGATCTTACTGACGAAGACGCACCAAGAGTCAACTATAATGACTTGGGTGCAGATGGTGTAGTAACTCCTGTATCTGATCAAGAAGAGGCTCCAAGCCACTCTGGTGTTGTATCATTTAATCAAGATTCATACAAGATAGCTGATACTGTAGTAATTACTTTAGAAGACTTAGATCTTAACGTAGACTCTGACCTCATTGACATCTTTACCGTAGTCGAACAAGGTTCTGGAAAGACCGAAGATATGGTTGGTTCCAAAACAACTCAAACATTGAGCTTTGGTGAACTTGGTAGATTACTAGATGTCACATTTGATGATGTTCAATGGGAAACACCTGATGAAAACACATGTACATCTGATGGTAAAGCTGCAACTGCAACTTCATCATTAGAAGATGTACTATCAGATACTGGACTTGGTGCAACTGGATTTACTCTAATTGAAACAGGTAAAGAAACTGGTGTCTTTGTAGGTGACTTCCAAATACCATCATTTTGGTGTAGAAATGCAGATACCACCACTACTGGTTCTCCAGGACAATACGAATCAACCACTGGTCTCGACATTGAAGTCAACTATGTTGACTTTAGAGATGCCTCTGGTGAAATCGTTGAAGTCGGTGATTCTGCAGGCGTTAGAGCAAACACTGGTTCAGTCAGTCTTGATAGAACCGTCTACCCCGTACCATTTGGTACCGTAGGCGAATCTTCAGCTACTGCAAACGCATCTCCAAACGGAAGATCAGTATTCCCAATACATGCCACAGGCATTTCTGGTACTATTGATTCTGATGAGGAGTTGCCATCAGGAGATCTAACAATTCACGTAAGAATTAACGACCCAGACTTTGACGTAAACCCATCTGGTGAAGATGTAATGAACCAAGATGACGCACTTAAAATCTCTGTAATCAGAGGTTCAAGTAAAGTCGTTCTCGGTTATGCAGGCGCTTCAGAAAGAAACACTGGACTAATTGATGTTGGTGATAACAACTCCACTAGCAAGATTAGAAGCTTCGGTGAGATTGATGAAATCGCCCCAGATGCAGGTATTTACGAGTTGGATGTAGACATTAAATTCACCGACGGACCAGCATCCACCACATGTGCAAATCATAGTACACTATATGCTGCACTTGACGGTACCTCTGGTACAGCTGACACTAACAGATTCGATGCCGCAGCACCTTCTGGAACAGAATACTGTATCTTGCAAGGAGATATCCTCCAAGTAGAATACACTGATCCAGCTGATGCATCAGGTTCCGAAAATACTGTTACTGACTCTGCTACCTTTGATCTTAGAAATGGTGTATTGCAATCCGACAAATCCGTATACATTATCGGTTCCGACATGATCTTAACACTCATTGAGCCAGACCTTGATCTTGACAATGATGCTGCTGAGACCTATGACTTGGACTTGATTGAATGGGACTCTGATGCCGCAACAACAACCATGGGTAACAAGGGTGTTAGTGGCGCAGCAGCCGCATTTGACCCAGAACCAACTGACTTCAGAGAAACAGGTGACTCTACTGGTATCTTCCAGATTGTCATCGAAATTCCTGATGCTTTAGATGGTGATAACTTAGAAAGAGGAGAAGAAATTGTCCTCGAGTATACTGACTGGGGTCCATCCGGATCTGATTATGTAGGAGATGAAGATGAAGATGTCAACTTGACAATCTACACTTCAAACTTCGGTGCAACTGTCGAACTTGACCAAAAAGTATACACATGGACTGACAAAGTTTACATTACCATTGTCGCACCAGATCACAACTTTGACAGTGATCTAGTTGATGAGATTGGAAATACTGATAAAGATCCAATAAAGGTCTCTACCAGAGGACACAAGCTCAACAACTACAAACTCGTCGAAACTGGTACTGACACAGGCATCTTCACAGGTGAAGTAATCCTCACAGGTTTCTCCGCCCATGATGCTGACGGTGATGGTAACACAGGCGATGTAACCGGTACCACAACTGGTAGCGGTCCAACAGGTGGCTTCTTAGCTACTGATGATGATGACGGACTTACTGTCTCCTTTGAATTCTCAGAGGATGAAACAATTGTAGGCTCTGCCCTTATCAGATGGAACATCGGTGAGGTCCAATGGCTTGAAGCAAGTTATCCAGCTAGCGGAACAGGTGTTGTAAGAATTATTGATCCAGACATGAACTTAGATCCAGAAGCAGTCGACAACTTCGATGTCGATGTGTGGTCTGACTCCGATGCCGGAGGTATTGACCTTACTGTAACTGAGACTAATGAGGCAACCGGAATCTTTGAGGGAACTGTGTTCTTCACAACCCTTGATGAATCATCTGGTCACAGACTCAGAGTTTCAGAAGGTGACACTGTCACTGCAGAATATGAGGACAATACACTACCTGATCCATACACAACTGCAGATGAACTTGATATTACTGCCACTTCACTAATTGGCACTGTAGTACCACCTCTCGAGAGAGCACCAGCTGCTAACTTGAGAACCGTTGATGCATTCGGTAACAGCTTAGATTCTGTTTCCGTTGACCAACAGGTACAAATCAGCGCTGACTTAGCAAACGGTCAGGATAGAGAGCAACCATTTGCATACTTGGTACAGATTCAGGATGCTAACGGTGTTACAGTCTCACTAGCATGGATTACAGGTTCACTATCTGCTGGTCAATCATTCAGCCCAGCTTTATCATGGATTCCAACTCAAGCAGGAACCTACACGGCAACTGCATTCGTTTGGGAGTCTGTTGATAATCCAACGGCATTATCACCACCAGTTAGTACAACTATCAACGTAAGATAAAACTAGTTCACATTACCCTTTTTTCTTTTTTGAATCCTACTTAACGAAAGTTATAGACAATTTTTCCAGAAGTAATATCTAGGAGAAGGTTGGCAATAAATTAAAATGAAATTTCAGATTTTGTTTCTATTTTTTTCTATATTGTTAATGATGCAAATTCCAAACTCTTATGCAGCACTTGATTTATCTACAAACAGCAAAGTCTATGCACCATCACATAATCTTCAAGTTTATGGGACTGGTTTGCCCGAAGAGAATTTGATTCTAAGGTTATTTGCACCTGATGAAACAATCGCAAAGTTTGATCAACTAACTACAAATCCTGATGGCTCTTTTAATTATTCTTTATTGACATGGCCCCAACCATCAACTAATTTTCCATATGGGACATACACTGTTGAGGTAATTAGTACCGAACAAGATGGTATATCAAAAAAAATTGATGTACAGTTTTCCTCAACTGCTGATCTCCTTAATGTTCCTGTACAGAGAATTGTAAACACATTGGTATTTGCACCAGAGATTGCAGCAATAAATCAACCAATCAGAGTATTTGTACAAATAACAAGTGACGGACTGTTGATAGGAAATCAACCCGCTGAATTACTTGGGACTACACATGTTCATTTGCCTTCAGGAATGTCAGTTACTTTAACTAATTCCTTTAAGACTTTGCATCAAGGACTGTACTATGTCGATTACACTCCAATTGAAGAGGGAACACATGTGTTTCATGTTGTAGCATTTAGCCAGGGCACAACATCTCATGGTTCTGCTGCAACAACTGTTTTGAGTCAAGATCTAGGTGGAATATCTGAGCAAATAATTAGACTAAACACAATTTTAGATGAGACTTCCAAAGAACTAGATGTTTTACAATCTGAAATTGAAGGGTTTGGTACTACATTGGAAACTGCAAGTAATAAAATCGATGAAAGTACAGGAACCATTTCTACTTCTGTGGGGTTTATCAGTGAAGCGTCATCCCAACTAAATTCCCTGCTTTTTCCGATAATTGCATCTATTGGAATTATTGTGGCATTACAGATTGCAATTTTGGCACGAAGAAGATAGTTATAATAATGTAAGAAACAAAAATTCTTTGATGCCCAAAGTGGCTATTTTCTTTTCAATCATTCTCTTATCATGTGTTCTAACAAACTCATATGCATTTACTGGCGATGATGTATATTTGCAAGATGAACCAAATAAAATTGAATTTGATTCTCAAATAATAGATATAGATAATAGTTTTTTTATTGAAAATAATTTCAAACGTTATTTGATTTTTGGAACAAACTCTCAAAATTTTGATTATCTTAAGAATAACTCCATTTATGGGGCTCAGTCTGATAATGGATTTTTTTATGTTTCATTATTATCTGAAAAATCAGCTTCAATGTTATCTGTACAAGGCCTTCATGTGATTGAGGATTCTAAACTTGACTTTCATTCATCAAATGATTTAATTCCAGATGCTTCAAGAATTGGTGTAATTACTGGTTCAAACAATGCTAAACAAAATTATGGCGCATCAGGAAATGGTATAGTAGTTGCAATTGTGGATACGGGGGTAGATTTCTCAAATCCTGACATTCAACACTCTCTTGCACGAGATGAAATTAATCATCCAATTATGCTTGATCCTGATGGACAAGGGATTGTTCTAACAAATGCAACTTTTTTTGCATACATTGATGAAAACGAAATAATCCGAAATTATAGTAAGCCAATCCCACCACATATGACCTCCTCTGCGTATGTAACAAAGGAAGGGGTGTTTCTTGATATCTCTAAGGGGGGAAAGGGAAGTGATATTCCAATTTACAATTCATTCTTTCCTCAAATTGGCTCTTCTCCAGTTTTTAACGGGACACTATCAAATGATATGAAAATTGGACAAGACAATCGAAACTACATAAAATCAAAAAGTGGTGTGTATCACTTGGGTGTGATATATCAAGGGGGATTAAGCGGACCTCTTGCAAAAATTCAAGTTGTACCTGTTCTTGTAATTGATTCTTTTATTCCTGGAGTTTATGATACTATAATTCCAGACATGACTACATCGTGGGAGGATTATACTAGATTTGATCTGCCTTCTGGTCAAAGACCAAACTATGACTTTGATTTTACCGATGAAAAACCAATCGTTCTAGGAAGTGGCAAAGAGTTTCTTGTTTATGATTCAAATGCTGATGGAAAAAATGATTATAGTGCAGGAACATTTGGTGCACAAGTTTTAGATGTTTATGGTGTCATTCGAAACAACTCTACTGAAATTGATGATACATTAAATGCAATTAATGGAACGCTTTTACCTGCATTAGATCCTGATGGTGAATTCTTTGGTATTATGACTGATTTTATGGGGCATGGTACATCCAGTGCTGCGTCAATTATCTCACGTGGACAAGAAACATACGATATCTATAATGACACGAAAAAATATTCCATAACAGGAGTTGCACCTGATGCCAAAATTTTACCTGTAAAGGCATTATGGTTTGGAGATACTGTTTATGCATGGTTGTGGTCTGCAGGATTTGAAAATGAAAATAATGGTTGGACATTTTCTGGTAAACCTCGAGTAGATATAATTTCTAATAGTTGGGGTGTTTCGAATTTTCCATCATTTAATGCTGCACCTGGAATGGATATCTTGTCCTTAATTCAAAGTATGCTTGCAACTCCTCATTCACTTGATGATGATTATCCTGGAGTTGTCATGGTTTCTAGTGCTGGAAATTCTGGACATGGATATGGAACAATAGGATTGCCAAATGCATCTCCATTTGGAATTGCAGTTGGGGCAACTACAAATAATGTATTTGTTGGTTATGGCCCATTCAAAGAACAACCAAGATTTGGAAATTCTACTGAACACTATAATCATGTAGTTGATTTTTCTAGCAGAGGACCCACAGCTATAGGTGATCCGAAACCTGATGTGATGAGTATGGGTGCACATGGGTTTGTTCCCTCAAATGTGATAAAAACTCAAAAAAATTCCAAAGATGAATCCTTTTCATTATTTGGAGGAACTAGCATGGCAGCACCACTAGTATCTGGGAGTGCCGCCATATTGATTGAAGAGATGAAAAAACAATCTCAAGACTATGATCCCTTCTTAATAAAAAATATCCTCATGTCCACTGCAACTGATATGAACAATGATCCATTTACTCAGGGCTCTGGTTTGGTAAACACAGAGTCTGCCTTGGATTATGTACACGGAAATAACGAAGTGTTTATTGTATCAAACAATGACTCTTATGAAAACATCAAAAGTATACTTGACCCTATAATTGACAATTTTAATTCTACAAAAGTAGGGTTTGAACAGTTTAAACTTCCTTCGCATTCCTTTCCAATGACTAGTTGGTTTGCAGGACAATTAAATGCCGGGGACAGAACAACTGCAACTTTTACAATCAAAAACCCTACTGATATACCACTTTCAATTGATGTGAAATCAAAAACTCTTTCCTTAATCAAACAAACTCAATTTAATGGAACAACAATACCAAGACAGCAGGACTCTATACTAAACAAAACTGACACATTTGCTCCAAACTATGTAAAACTATCTGATGTCAAACAACATGAAGATCTAATGGATTTTTTTGATGAGAAAAATCCTGTTCCTGATGAATCTTCTTTGATGGTTCTTAATGTAAATTTTCCTTTTAATCAATTCCTGAATAATACTTCGGATGTTTTTGCAGATGATATCAAAATATCTTCCTTGTATCTGTATGATTGGTTGGATAATAACAATGATACAAAAGTTACTAGTGATGAAATATCTCTAGTCAATAGAGGAGGCTCTTGGGGAACCGTTCAGGAAATTAGAATTTCAGAACCAGATGAAAAATTTGATGGTGTTCCACTAGTTGGCGTTTATCCAGTTCCAACACGATACTCTTACTGGTTAGGAAACACAAATCAAAACTCAACATCAATGGATTATACTATATCTGCAAGTTATTATCAAGATGATAAATGGTCTATGCTGTGGCCTGAATCTGAAATGATAATTGTTCCACCTAATGATTCTTCAACAATAGATGTTACTTTGGTTACTCCCGATGATTTAGAAACTGGTGTGTATCAAGGATTTTTAACTTTCCAGAGTAACTTGCATGAAGTAAATGCACCTGTATCTTTTGTAATAACAGAACCAGTAACAGAAAATGATTCTACAATTATGCTCAAAGGAAAACAAAGTGACAGTATTCTTTATGGAAATGGATACACTAAAGGTGCATTTGATATGGTTAATCGTTACATGGCAGGTGACTGGAGACAATATTACTTTGATATACAAAACGAATCTGTAAATTCTGCAGCAATTGAAATTTCATGGAAAAACAGTGATACAAATCTGTCCGTATTTGTTATGGACCCCTTGGGACAAATAATTCAAACAAATGTTCCTTCTGGTGTGTTTGGTCATTTTCTTGGATGGCCATCACTTGACTGGTTAGGAAACACTCCATTTAGTCAAGGTGGTGGATTTTTTCCAGTAAAAAACAAAGATGATACATCAACTGTGTTGTATGTGCCAATCAATCAAACTGGCACTTATACTCTGTTGACGCATTCTACCTTGTTTGGAGGAAACTTCACAACTGAACCAATCACGCTTGTAGCTAAATTTACAGATATTTCTCCGGAAACAATCTCACAAAATACAGAAATAATTACAGAATCAAAACAACCTGTTTCTGATTCAAAGACAAGAGAAATGTCTGAAAATATTACAAAAGAATCCATTCAAAAAGATGTGGTATTTTCCTCTGAAGAAACAAATTCGTCCTTGGCAACTGGAATAACAATAGGAATAGCAATAGGGGTTGCGATCGGAATTGTTTCTGTCTTTATTCTTAGACAAAAACCTACCAAGTAACTGAACAAGGTTTATAAGCAATTTGGCGAGTACGTCAGCTTGAATGTCAGAGGTGGGGACAAAAAAGTCTGCCGGATTATCCCGAAGAGACTTTCTAAAGTTAATGGGTGCCGCAGGAACTGGTTTAGCTTTTGCTCCGTTTGTCCCATTTGGAAATTTCATGCCAAACCCAAATCAGGCTTCTCTTGAAAAGGTACCTGTAATTTTGCCTGATGGCACTCAAGCAAATGTTAACACTTATCCAGTTAATCACGCTGAAGTCATTACATATCCAGCTACAGGGGATGCCGCACTTGACGCAGAAGCATTTCGTAAGTGGCAATTCATCCGACTTCCTGAAGAATTAGGTGGTGGGAAAAATGATATCTCTGCATTTAGAGCTTATAGTATGATTTGTTTACATCTTTGGTGTTTATGGAAATATTGGCCTGATGAGGGAAGAAAAAGAGGAGAATGTCCTTGTCATGGAAGTATGTATGATCCGGTAACTGGAACTGCTTTTGTTGGTCCTGCATCAGTACAAGCAGCACCTTCAAACACTTTACCTAAACTAACTTTAGAAATTGATTCAGATGGATTGGTGTTTATCATGCCACCAAATTTCAATGCAAATGATAATGGAGTAATTGGATATGGCCGTTTCGCTTGAGCAAAGAAGAAACGGTGTAGTTGAATTTCTTTATTGGTTATGGGATGGTGTAGATAGAACCATCTTTACTGCAATCAAGTTTTCATTTCCTGCAAGATTTGTAAGTCCATTTGGATTTTTGGGAATGTTAACATTCATTGTATTTATCATTCTAGGAATTTCTGGAGCTCTACTCATGTTTTATTATCAACCAATTTTGGATAGGGCATGGGATAGTGTTCAATTCATCAATGACGAAGTTCCATTTGGTTTCCATATAAGAAACATACACTATCATGGCTCTAATGCAATGGTACTCTTGGCTGTTCTTCACATGTATTATCAATACTTTAGTGGAAGATACAAAATTAGAAATGAAGTATTATGGATGACTGGTGTTATTTTGGGTGTTGTAACTATTTTAGAAGCATTTACTGGATATGATGTTATCTTTAGTGAACGAGCAGAACTTGCAATTAGTATTGCAGCGTCTCTAACAACGTCTATCCCTGTTGCAGGCCCGACAATTCGTGATGCAGCGTTGGGTAGTGGGTTTTCTGACTTTGTATTAAGATTCTATGCTCAACATGTATTCTTGTTACCAATTGTTATGCTTGGATTGATGGCTGTTCATTTTCCACGGTTCTTAGTATTTGATGTACCTATGGTAATGGCAATTGGTGGTGCAATTCTCATCACAGGAGGTGTGTTCCCAATTGACATGGGATTCAAGTTTGAACCTACGGTACCGCCTGGTGTTACTGTTCCTGAGTGGTATTTGACAGGAATTTACGCGTTCATGAGGACACAATATGACAAGTTTGTAACAGGGTTACTCTGGCCGTTGATATTTATCATATCGTTTGTATTGGTTCCATTCATTGATAGATACAAGAAATTCTCTTGGAGAGAAAGACCAATTGTCACTGCATTTGGAATTACTAGTCTTGCACAAATAATGGTCACAACTTATTGGGGATTCTATATCTCACCTGACATCTCAGTTCCATTGGTAGAACGTCTGGTAATTGATCCAATATTCTTCTATTCTACAATGATCTTAATGGTTCCTTTAGGATTTGGATTCACTTACATGATGATTAAGCTTGCAAATGAAGCAGAAAGAAAATCAAAGATTGCAAAAAGTACTGGTCCAAAGAAAGTGGCTACAATCAATCTTTCTGAAAAATGGATTAATTGGGTATTGATTGCATTATTAGCATTCCAAGTATTTCTAAACATTGCAGCATATAATGCAGCATTAACAGGAATGAAGAATGTATCATTGTTCTTTATTGGAATTATTTTGTTGGTATTTGCAGCATTCTTCCATGTGTATAGATATGGATTAAGTGAACAAAAAAATGCTCCACCGCCACCACCAGTTCCAGTATCTGATGAAAAACCAAAACTTGCAGAACCTGAGACATCTGAACAAAGTGAACTTCCAGAAGATACTACCAAACCAGAGGAAAAACCAAAAGAATTGGCTCCTGAAATTCCTACTCCAAAATCTCAATCCGATTTAGGAGTTGGTGCAAGTAATGACTCAAATATTGGAACCGATGATCTTGATGGGGTGAAAAAATTATGAGTAGTCCAACATCAAGTCATGCATATGGTATAGGATTAATTGCATTAATTGTTGGCATGTCTGCAACTGTTGTATTTTACACATCTTTCTACCTTCCAGAATCTTTGGCAAAGCCTTCTGTATCTGAACACATTTTGAATCCTGAAAAAGAACTAATTATACAAATTGTTCCTGGTGCTGTTATAGAAGGTAATGAAAACTACGTTCCAAACAAAGCTGAAGCGTTGTTAGAAATCAATAACAAAGTGATTTGGGAAAATCATGATGATACTGCTCACACTGTGACCCCTGATCATAGGCATGCTGATACGTACAGTGGTGATTTTGGCTCTACTGGTGTTCTAAAACCTGGAGATACCTATGAATTTCTATTTACTGAGCCACAAGAAGTTCATTATCATTGCCAACCTCATCCATGGATGACTGGTTCAGTTATTGTAGAAAAGAGCAGATTCTAGTTAGAATACTTTGCAAAAATTATTTGACTTTCAATTTCTTTGTGTTGTTCAATAATTGATGCCCTGAATTTTACTTCATATTCTTGGGTTGGCTCAAATTTTATCACTGCAGTAAATTCTGCTTTGTCATCTATCATGACGTCTTTGTTGATAAATAATCTTGCCACATTATTTGAAATGGTTTTTCCATTGTATGACTTGTAGGTGATGTGTTCATTTGAATCCAAAATCTGTGTATTGATTACTACTCCGTCATATCTGCCTGGATATGACACAGTAATTGTTCCTTTAATCTCGGAATTTGGATGAATATCTGTTGAATTTAATTTGAATTCTATATCTTTCACAAAAAACCCATCTTCTGGTTAGAATAAATAATTTTGTTAAGCGGGCCCAAAGGGCTTCGATCCCTTGACCATCGGATTAGAAGTCCGGCACTCTATCCATGCTGAGCTATGGGCCCAAAAACCTAGCAATTAATTACCATTTTAAGGGTTTACAGCCACTTTTTTCTGTAGTTTTCTCTTTCCATTTTGAAGAGAAATTGTTGAGCATATCCTGCATATGGGCCAAAATAATCTACAATTTTTTTATGTAGAATTTCATATTGTTTTTCTGTAATTGTCTTTGTGTTCAATTGAAATTTTTTTGAATAATATTTTTCTAAAATTCTAATCATCCATCTATCTAATGGAAATGCTTCTAATTTGTCAAGAGAAAATAACAAAATACAATCTGCTACCTTGTTTCCTATGCCTGGAATGATACACATTTTCTTTTTTGCATCAGAATAACTGTCTGTTTTTAGGTTTTCAATTTTGAATTTTTCAGAGGATATAATTTTTGCAGCTTCTTTTATGAATTCTGCACGGTATCCTACACCACACTTTTTAATTTCATTTATTGATGCTTTGGAAAGTATTCTTGCATTAGGAAATAAAAAAAATTCCTGATCTTTGTATTCTATTCTTTCCCCAAATCTCTTTGATATATTTTCTAAATTATTTTTAATTTTTTGGATGTTTGAATTAGATGATATAATAAATGAAATTATGCATTGAAAAGGATCTTGTTTTGTGATTCTTAATCCTGGATATTTTTTTACAGCATTTTTTACTATTTTATCTTTTGAAATGGACTTTATTATTTTATCAAAATTATCTTTATTTCTAAAAAAATCTGTTTTATAATTTTTAAGAGATTTTATTTTTCCATATTCGTCTACCTGAAGAACATCTTGACCATTGATCCCATACCAATACTTGTCATTTTTTTTCCAAAGAAAAACTTGGCCGCTATTTATTGAATTTTCTACATCTATTGGTTGTTTGACTTGCATATCATACAGTAATTTCTTCATTTACTGCAGGAGAGTGTGCCTCTAATCCAAATTTCTCATGTATTTCTTGTGCAAACAAATCACATGATTCAGAATCTCCGTGTACTGTGAGTACTTTGGGATTTCCTTTGATTTTTTTTATCATGTCAAATAACTCATTTCTGTCTGCATGACCTGAAAACTCAAACTGTTTTACCTGTGCAGTTACGCTGATATCTTTTCCTCTAGCTGATACCTTTCCTGTTTCTAACAATTTTTTGCCTGGAGTGCCTTCGCCTTGATATGAAACAAGAGCAATCCCGTTTTTATCATTAAATGCTAGATGCTGTAAATAGAAAACTGCATTTCCACCAACTAGCATACCTGCAGGAGAAATAACAACACAGGGTTCTTCCATTACCCGTTTTCTTTCAGCATGATCTGTTATTGCAGTAGCACCTTTAATTGCATCAGAAAATACTTTTGGATCTCGGAGATATTCTGGATGTCTAAACATTATTTCATTTACTTTTAATGCCATCCCATCCATGATGATTCTATGTTTAAAATTTGCATTCCTTAAAATGCATGCAATTTCTTGAGAACGCTCAACTGAAAATGATGGAATAAACAATATGCCTTTTCTGTCCATTACTTCTTTTGCAAATTCTATTAGTTCATCTTCGGACTCTTTTCTTGGTTTTTGTTCTGTTTTGGCGTATGTACTTTCAGTAATTAACATGTCAATTTCTCCAATATCCAAATCCATCTCTCGAAGCATTCTTGATCCATTTGTTTTAATGTCTCCCGTATAGAATAGTCGTTTTCCCTCAGATTCTACTAGTACTGTACTTCCACCAATCACGTGTCCTGATTCTCTTAGCTCAAACGTTGCATTACCTTTAGTTACCTTTTGCCTAAATCCAATCTCTTTTGCATTTTTCATCATATTGTTTAATTCAGGTATGTCAAATGGATGTGAATTTTTTTCAATTTTTAGCATATCTTCAATTAATAATTTTGATAAATCAAATGTTGGAGGAGTTGCATATACGTCAGTATTTCCACTTACAAAAAGTGATGGAACATTTCCAGAATGATCTAAGTGAGCATGTGTAATTATTATTGCATCTAAATCCTTGGGTTTTACGTGAAGCGGATATTGTGGTGGTGTGCCCCTTCTACCAAACAACACTCCGTAATCTAGTAGGAGGTTTGTTCCATTACAATTTACTAAAAAACCTGATCTGCCAACCTCATTGGCTGCTCCTAAAACTTTGACATTCAAGAATTAAGATGAATTTTCATCTACGTTAAAACCTTCTTGAGTGAAAACCGATCATTATGCCTAACATGGAGAAAGCAGACCTCAATCCATCTTCTGCAGAATTACTTGACTGGGTTACTTCTGGTCAAATAGACGCAATGAGAAAATAAACGTGATAATCACGTTATCTTTTTGTTTTTTAAAATTTTCAGTCCAAACTTTGCGCATGATTTTTGACGATCAAATTTCATAACAGGGTTATGGATATCAATCATGGTTTAAATAGTAACCAAGCAATCTTACTGTTGTAATGCCAATAGCAATACTTCCAGACATTGATGAACAAAGATGTATCGGATGCGCACTATGTGTAGAAATCTGTACAACACTTGGTCCAGATGTCCTTAGAGTAAAACCAGTTGAAGGCTGGAAGAGAGGTAAAGCATTTGTCTTCTACCCAGAAAGATGTATTTCTGATGGTGCATGCATCGGTGTATGCCCAACAAAATCAATCTTTTGGATGAGACCAATGAATTACACTGCTGGACAACCAGTACCTCTTCACAAAAACGGTGTCTTCATTAACGGTTGGGCCGAAGACGCAGCACTATAAGCTGAATCTTTTAGCACATTCTTTTTTCTTATTTTTAATTACGAAAAAGATTTTTTCTTGATTTTTTTTGGCAATGTTTTTACAAAATGTTTTAAAAATTCATCATCCTTATCATATCGAATTTCTGAAAACTGATTTTTTTCAAAAAATATGTGCCATGTTTTTCCAAATTCTGGGAATTCTTCAGGATCAAAATTCATTCTTGATGTCTCATGATGTGCAGCAGGAAACATATCTGAAATCTCAATTGGAATCAATCCTAATTGTGGATTATATTGACAAATTTGAATTTCATCAAAATCTTTGAGTTTTTTTGCCATGTTTACAAATTGATGAGATAGATATCCTGGTTTTGTTGATGATTCTTTTGTGATTAGCAGTTTCTTTTTCTTTGATTTGAATTCCCTAACTATCTCATGAAATGATTGCACTTCAGGTCTGTATTGATCTTCTTTGTCAAATAGAAAAATTGCTCTTTCCTTGAATTTTGGGGTTGCAATTTTTAGAAATTCAGCATTTTCTGTCATTACTTCGACCATCTCAAATAATTTTGGATGTGCCCTTGCTTTTTTTATAACATACTCCCATAATCTGCCTTCGTGTATTGCCTGTTTGACCTTGTCAACTTCTAATTTTATTGCATACAGATTATGAATTGCAAGTTCGTTTATTTTCTCTGTTGATTCTAACTGTCGTAATTCTTCAGGGGTATACTTTGAGCATATCTCACAATTACATGGAAACACTGCTATATCTGATAAGTACCGTGTTCCGTCTTCTGTGATGTACCTGTTTTGTTTTGCATACAGCATGTATGATGCAGAATCAAACGTATCGCAACCCAATGCCACTGCAAATGGAATCGTTAATGGATGTCCTGCACCAAAAAGATGTAATGGTATATTGTGTGGAATTTGTTTTTTTGCTGCTACAATCATCTGAGCTAATAATCTATATTCGTATGACTCCATGAACTCAACTGGACTTCCTAAAGCCAACATCTTGTAACCCATCTTGATCAAACCTTTTGTTGATTTTGCAACAAGATCAAAATGTTCTCCTCCTTGAATTGGCCCAATCCAAATCTGTCCATTGTCTTTGCTATTCTCAAGAGTTTGTTTACATACTCTAAGTGTATGTTTAACATATGCTTCTGCTTTTTTTATTGGAAGTCCAAATCCTGTTGGTTTGTCTAATGGAATTGCAAAGTCTGTCATAATCCCTTCTTCAAAATTTGCCATCTCTGTTGGAGATACTGGAACATCTCCGTACTCTAAAACTTGATAGCCTCCAGAGTCTGTCATGATTCCTCGATCATAATTTATAATTTCATGAATTCCTTTTTTTATTGCTTTATCTCCATAGTTGTTTCTTGTAATGTATGCATTTGTGATTACTATGTCAAAACCAATCTCTTTGATTTTTTTTGAGGGGATTGTTTGTTTTACTGGATGAATAACTGGAACATAAGCTGGCGTTTCAATCTTTCCATGGTTTGTCTCTATAGTACCTATGCGTCCTGCCAAATCTGTTTTTGATATCTCAAACAAGTACATTTTCAAATCAAAAGGTATTATTTAATCAATCAACAAAAAATTTTTTCAAATCATTATTTTTGGTAACTGACTCAAGCCAATCTATTTCTTCAGAATTCTGATTGCCTGAAATAGATGCCTGTATTTTATTTAGAATATCTTGCATTTCATTTTCACTAACGTTGATTTGCACAACTTTTTCTTCAAATTGATTTTTTGCATCATATGTAATGATACCTAAAATTTCACTGCTGGCATTTTCTTTACTCTTTTTTTCAGTATATCCCCTTTGTTTGTAGACTTTGATTAAATCATATGGGTTGCGTCTCAATACAATAACAGTACTGACTCTATTTTTATCTAGAACATATGGTGCCAAATGGCCTACAATTATGCATTTATTTGAAATCTTTTCTTTTAGAATTTCTTTGAGTTTTTCTGTATCAACATCATTTGACTCATCATTTTTTTCAAATAACCCTGAATCTTTTGCTATTTGATTAATATCCATTATTTCTAATTGTATTTTTTGTGCAAGTTCTTTTGCAATGGTATGTTTTCCAACCCCTGGGTTCCCTGTAATGACTATTGACATGCTGTAATTTTGTTTTGTGACCATTAAACGATTTCTGCAATACTAATAAGTAGAATTAGATTCTTGAGATCATTGCAAATTGGTTTACTTGGTAAAGCAAATGTTGGAAAATCTACCTTTTTTTCAGCTGCTACTGAGACACCTGTAGCTTCAGGAAATTTTCCATTTACAACAATTGAGCCCAATGTTGGTGTTGCATATGTAAAATCTGATTGTGCTTGTAAACATTTCAAAATTGAACATCAAAATGAATTATGTGTTAAAGGAACTAGATTCATCCCTGTCAAACTCATTGATGTTGCTGGATTGGTTCCTGGAGCCCATGAAGGAAAGGGATTAGGAAATCAATTTCTTGATGATGCAAGACAAGCTGAAGTTTTGATTCACGTTGTTGATATTGCTGGAACTACTGACATTCAAGGACAACCTGTTCCACCAGGAACTCATGATCCTCTTGAAGATGTGGAATTTGTTCAAGATGAATTTGATCAATGGTTTGCTGATATTTTAAAACGTGAGTGGGATAAAATTACTAGAGAAATTCATCAAAAAAGAGCTAAACTTACAGATGGAATTGCAAAACGGTTTACTGGTTTGGGAATTAAAGACTTTCAAGTACAGGATGTTTTGCAAAAACTAGGTTTTATCTCACGAGATCCAAAAGAATGGAATGATGATGACATGGTATCATTTGCAAAAGAACTACGAAAAAATACAAAACCTATGATTATTGCTGCAAACAAAGCTGATTTGTGTCCTGATCTGGAAATTATCAAAAAAATTGATGGTAGTGTTATTCCTTGTAGTGCTGAAACTGAACTGTTACTACGTAAAGCATCAAAAGCTGGTATTGTAAATTACTCTTCTGGAGATGAAGGGTTCACAATTCCTGAAGGAAAAGAGATTGCACCTCCTCAACAAAAAGCTCTTGATTTGGTAAAAACAGTATTTGAAAAAATTCCGTCTACTGGGATTCAAAAAATCTTAAACACCGCCGTATTTGACTCTCTTAACTTTATAGTAGTTTATCCAGTTGAAGATGAGACTAAACTTACCAATAAGGACGGTATGGTTTTACCTGATACTAAATTACTTCCACAAGATTCTACTGCAAAAGACTTGGCAGGATTAATTCATGCTGATATAGCAAAAGGATTCTTGCATGCAATTGACTGTAAAACAAAACAAAGAATCAGTGGTGATCAAAAACTAAAAAATGGTGATGTGATCAAAATTGTTTCAACTCTAAGCAGGGGATAAAATGTTAGGATTAGGAATAGAAAGCACAGCTCATACATTTTCATGTGCAGTTATAGAAAAAAAGGGAAACAAGGGAAAGATTCTCTCAGATGTCCGGAAAATATTTCGTCCTGCGGATGGAGAAGGAATTCATCCTAGAGAGGCCTCACGACATCATATTGAGAACAGTTCATCTGTATTATCTGAATGTCTTGACGAAGCAAATATCAAAATTAATGATTTAGATATTGTATCTTATGCTGCAGGTCCTGGATTAGGACCTTGTTTGCGTGTTGGAGCTGTAGTTGCAAGATCACTGGCTTCATTTTATAAAATTCCAATTTATCCTGTTAATCATGCATTAGGACATATTGAATTGGGAAAATTATTGACTGGTGCAAGTAATCCTTTGGTTCTTTTAGTATCTGGTGGTCATACAATGCTTTTGGCATTTCTAAATAAACAATGGAGGGTATTTGGTGAAACCCTGGATATTACTTTGGGCCAACTGCTTGATCAGTTTGGAAGATCAATAGGTTTTGCATCTCCTTGTGGAAAAAATATAGAAGAATTAGCGTCAACATCTTCAAACTATGTTACATTACCGTATTCAGTAAAGGGAAATGATGTATCATTTTCTGGATTACTTTCAGCAACAAAATCTGTAGCAAGAAAAAATAAATCTGATGCATGCTATTCTCTTCAAGAAACTGCATTTGCAATGATTTCAGAAGCTGTAGAACGTGCTTTATCTTTTACAAGAAAAAAGGAATTAATGGTTGTAGGTGGTGTCGCTGCTAACAAAAGATTATCTGAAATGCTGCAGGATGTGTGTAAGCGCCACGGTTCCAAATTTTATGTTGTTCCATTAAGATATGCTGGCGATTGTGGTAGCCAAATTTGCTGGACTGGTCTTTTAGAATCTAAAGTCAAGAAAGGAGCTTTACTCAAAGATACTTTTGTTACACAATCTTGGAGATTAGATACTGTTAAAGTCAATTACTAGTTTTTGTAATTCTCAATTGCCTCATTGATACTTTTGAGCCAATTTTTTGTATTAAATACACCAAATTTGTAGGTCTTGTCTCCTTCGCTTGTTTTTGCAATAAAACATACCTTTTTCATTAGTAATCCTTCTTTCCATGTTTTAGTCACATTATCTAATGTGACATTTAATATTGTGTCTCCCATATGTTTTGAGAAATCCATCATTCTTGCTCTGGTTTTATCAAAAGCTAATCTTTTGTTAGTTAATGTAAGAATTCCTGATCCTAAAACGTCTTCACTGCAATCTTCTTGTTTTATTCTTTTTTCTCCTTCTTCCATGATCAATTTTTATTGAATTCATTTGAATATAACGTTAATGAAACTAATCAAGAAAGGAGCTGAGGCAGATATTTATCAAATAACATGGCAAGATTTTCGCGCTATCCTAAAAATTAGAAAAACAAAAAATTATCGTAATCCTTCACTTGATTCAAAAATTCGTAAGCAACGAACAATTAAAGAATCACAAATAATTTCTCAAGTAAAATCATTTGGAATCCCTACACCTCTTGTTTATTTTGTAAACTTGGAAAACTCTTCAATCATTATGCAGGAAATACCGGGAAAGCCCATTCATGATTTATCAGAATCAAAAATTATTCATCTATCAAAAATAATTGGAAAATTAGTCGGCATGCTTCACAAAAATGGCATTATGCATGGAGATCTAACCACCTCGAATTTTATTTTATACAAAAATACTGTATATGTAATTGATTTTGGTTTGTCTCAAAATACAATCAAGCCTGAGGATCATGCTGTTGATTTAAGATTAATCAAAGAAATATTGAATAGTGCTCATGCAAAAATCATGGAATCTGCTTGGAAAAATTTTCTACTTGGATACAAATCAATAGTTGGAAGTGCCAATTATGTGAAAATTACTAAATTAGTATCTGATATAGAAAGTCGTGGTAGGTATGCACAAGTCGTTTGATATTTTTTTTGTATCTTCAAATTCCCATAAATACAAAGAGGCCAAAAATATTCTGAACTCGTTTGGAATAAAGTTAGGTTTTCTTAAATTAAGTTTGGAAGAAATACAATCTAATTCATTAAAAGAAATTGCAGAAAAAAAAGCACTGGATGCATTTTCAAAATGTAAAAAACCGATAATAATTGAAGATGATGGTTTATTCATTGACTCTTTGAATGGATTTCCAGGCCCATACTCATCTTATGTATTCAAAACAATTGGCAACAAAGGAATTCTAAAACTTGTTACAACAAAAAGAAAAGCAAAGTTTGTTTCAATCATTACTTACTGTGACAAAAAAATTTTAGAATCATTTGATGCCAAACTAGATGGGACAATTTCGAAAATTCAAAAGGGTAAAGGTTGGGGATATGATCCAATTTTCATTCCAAAAAATTCTAAAAAAACATTTGCAGAAATAAAATGTAAAAATGAATTATCACACAGATTCAAGGCTTTAAGAAAATTTTCTAATTGGTATTTGCATAAGCTGGAATCCAACGATCAATAAATCTTTTATTGTTTTGTAAAATTGAAATTCTTGAAACAAAACTTTCATCCATTACTGAAAATATCTGACTCTGTTTTGCAACTTGTTCGCTGAATTTTTTCACTTCTTCCATTTCTAACATGTTGGAGTGTTCTAGTCTGTTAGTGGAACGTCCAATGTGCATGTAAGATTTTATTTCAATGAAATGTGGACTTGATTCTTTAAACATTTTAGCAAATGCTGGAATCATTTCTTTTTGATCATTGTAATTTCTAATCAACGTAATTCTTAGAACCGTTCGAGTGTTAAGGTGTTTTAACATGCCAAGTGTTCTGTTCCATCTTTCCCATGAATCATCATATTTTGGTTTGTTAATTTTTAAAAATGATTCATAGTCTGCTGCATTAGTTGATAAATACAATTGTGTTGGAAGTGCATCTTCGTCTTGTAGTCTCTGAATCATATCTGGTTCTTGGCCATTTGTAACAAGAAAAATTGATTTTGTTGCTTCAAGTGAATTTAGATATTTTATTAATTCTGGTAATTTAGGATACATTGTAGGTTCTCCTGAAAGTGAAATAGCATAATGACTGGGAAGTAATGATTCATCTAATCTTTGTTTGTCATTTCTTGAATCTCCATAATATCCATTGATCAATTTTTTTCTTTCAGCCATTAGTTTAGTTAGAATTTCTTTAGGCTCTGCAACTTGTTCTGGTTTCATTTCTAGCGAATCATAAAACTCCATTGGCCTCCAACAATAAACACAACGATTCTCACAATGCATTCCTGCTGGTGAAAATTCCATACATCGATGAGTCGAAATCCCATAAAACTTGTGTTTGTAGCAACTACCTTCATGCTTGAATGATTTTTTTGTCCAGTGACATAGTTCTACAGTTGAATGATCAGAAACACCATACTTTGCTTTCTTTAGTTGTTCAGATATTGCAGGCTTGATTTGAATTAATTGTTCTTCATTATCAACTACTTCACCTGAACAACTCATGAGTCCAGATCTTGTTTTGGTTTACTTAAATTGATCGAGTTTTTTGTTCAAGACTGAAATTTTTACCAAAACCTTTGATATTTTTAGCCAAATTTAGAGTGAGGTTTAATAACTGGATCCTCAGGAATATTTTAGGCATTGAAGAAAATACATACTTTACCATTTCTATTGTTATTATTAACGACTTTAACCAGCATGCCCATCAATCCTGCATTTGCAGTAGAAGGTGATTTGGACAATGATGGTGTTGATGACGCTGTAGATGCGTGTCCAAATTTACGTGAAGATTATCAAAGCACTATAGATGGATGTCCATCAAACTTTGTTCCATGGTATGATGAAGACTATGATGGAATAGAAGATCATATTGATCAATGCCCAAGTCTTAAAGAACGATACAACGGCTTCCAAGATGAAGACGGTTGTCCTGATATCTCTCCTCAAGGTGGAAAAGGAGGATTGCCTGATTCTGATGGGGATGGCTTTGTAGATACTGTAGACTTGTGTCCAACACAGCCTGAAACATTTAATGGCGTTTTAGATAGAGACGGTTGTCCTGACACTTTTGGTTCTGGAGACCGTGATAGAGACGGTGTTCCTGACTCAATTGATGCATGTCCATTAAGTCCAGAGACTTACAATAGATTCCAAGATGAAGACGGTTGTCCTGATTCTGTTACTGACTCTGCTTTTGTAGATACTGATAATGATGGAATCCAAGATTCAAGAGACTTGTGTCCAACAGAACCTGAAGTGTTTAATGATTATAGAGACACTGATGGCTGTCCTGATGTTGCATTAGATTCATCCTTTATTGACACTGATGGTGATGGCATTGCAAACCAATTTGATATTTGTCCTACTGATCCTGAAACTTTCAATAGATTTGCTGACTATGACGGTTGTCCTGATTCCATCCCATCTTTTACTGGTTCCCTAAATGATGCAGATGGTGATAGAATAATGGACATTGATGATGCATGTCCCTTAGAACCTGAACGTTACAACGGCTTCCAAGATGAAGACGGTTGTCCTGATATTCCTCCTTATTCAAGTGATAGTGATTCTGATCTTGATGGTATTCCAAATAGTATTGATCAATGTCCCAATGCCAAAGAAACTTACAATAAATTCCAAGACCTAGACGGTTGTCCTGACTTTGTTGCAGATAACAAAGGAGCATCTGACTCTGATGGTGATGGAATAATTGATAACATTGATTTGTGTCCAAACCAACCAGAAATTTTTAATGGCTTCCAAGATAGAGATGGATGTCCTGACACTTATGGTTCTGGAGACCGTGATAGAGACGGAATTATCGATTCTCTTGATGAATGTCCTACTGCCAAAGAAACTTACAATAAATTCCAAGACCTAGACGGCTGTCCTGATTCTACATCTGGATTGTCTGCATTAGATTTTGATGGTGATGGAATTACTGATTTGAACGATAAATGTCCACTTGAACCTGAAACTGTAAATGGATATCAAGACGCTGACGGCTGTCCCGATATTGCAGTTTTAGATTCTGATGGTGATGGTATTAGAGATGAATTAGATCAGTGTCCTTCAACTGCAGAAACTTGGAATAGATATAATGATGAAGACGGTTGCCCAGATAACCCATCTGAGGCAGACTCTGACTATGATGGAATACTTGATTCAGTTGATGAGTGTCCATTGGAAAGAGAAAGATACAACGGCTTCCAAGATGAAGACGGTTGCCCCGATTATCCTGACTTTATTACCAGTTTAGATACTGACTTTGATGGAATAATAGATTCCCTTGATGAATGTCCATTAAGTCCAGAAACTTACAATAAATTCCAAGACCTAGACGGCTGTCCTGATTCTGTATCTGACAACAAAGGTCTACCAGATTCAGACCATGATGGAATTAATGATTACAATGATCATTGTCCAAACCAACCTGAAACCTATAATGGAATTCTTGATCGTGACGGTTGCCCAGATAATTACATTCTAAGTCATGATAGAGACAGAGATGGAATTCCTGATGCAATAGATGCATGTCCAACTGCAAAAGAAACTTGGAATAAATTCCAAGATGATGATGGCTGCCCAGACACTATATCTGAGTCATTTGTAGTTGATTCAGACAATGATGGAATTAATGATATTGATGATGAATGTCCATTAGTTGCAGAAAATTATAATGGCTTCCAAGATGATGATGGCTGCCCAGACACTGATAATACTCAACCTGATTCTGATGGCGATGGTGTTCCTGATGTAATGGATATGTGTCCAACACAAAGTGAAACTTGGAATAGATATGTTGACTATGACGGTTGCCCAGACATTCTTCCACTTGGAAATATGATAGTTGATAATGATAAAGATGGAATAAGTGATGATGTTGATTTATGTCCAAACCTCAAAGAATCATGGAACAAATACAATGACGAAGATGGCTGTCCAGACATTGCACCTGAACAATCAAGATACAAACATGATGCTGATCTAGATGACATTATCAATGAATATGATTTATGTCCACTTGAACCAGAGGACTATGACGGTGACTTAGACACTGATGGATGTCCTGACCCTTAGGTGTTCATAAAATGAAACAACACTATCTTTTAGGATTTTTACTTTTACTCACCCTATCCATAGGAATGTCTCCCAGTATCTATGCAAACGAAACAATTGATACTGATGGTGACGGTGTACCAAACGATATTGATCAATGTCCTAATCTCTTAGAAGACTATGATCCTCAGTATGGTAACAATATTGATGGTTGTCCTGCAGACTTTGTTCCTTGGTATGATGCTGATTATGATGGTGTTCAAGACCACGTTGACAATTGTCCAACTGTAAAAGAAACCTACAACAGATTCCAAGATGAAGACGGTTGTCCTGATTTGTCCCCTGACGGTGCAAAAGGGGTTGCTGATTCTGATGGTGATGGTTTTCCTGATTATCTAGACTTGTGTCCAAACCGACCTGAAACATTTAATGGAATTGATGATACTGACGGTTGTCCTGATGATGATCGTTCTGTAATTGACAGTGATCAAGACGGAATATCTGACAGCAAAGATGCATGTCCGCTAGAACCTGAAACCTATAATAGATTCCAAGACACTGACGGCTGTCCTGATGTAATTGATGGTGTTCCCTCAACTTACACATTCCCAGATGCTGATGGTGATGGAATTGAAGACAGATGGGATTCATGTATTTTTGAGCCAGAAAACTATAACAATAATCTAGATTGGGACGGTTGCCCAGACATTCCTGGAATAACAAATCCTGAAGCTCCTGATGCTGATTTTGATGGTATTCCTGATGCCGTAGATGAATGTCCACTAGAACGTGAAAATTACAACAAATTCCAAGATGAAGACGGTTGTCCTGATGTTTTACAATTACAAATTACTGGTGATGCTGATGGTGATGGATTATTAGATCATAATGATGCTTGTCCTTTCAGTCCTGAAACTTACAACAAATTCCAAGATGAAGACGGCTGTCCTGACTATGTTGCAGATAACAAATCTTCCTTTGATACTGATGGTGATGGGATAATTGACAATGTAGACTTGTGTCCAACACAACCTGAAACATACAACGGCTTCCAAGATGAAGACGGTTGTCCTGATGATTCCTTATACAAACTTGATACTGATAGAGATGGAATTTTTGATATTGTAGATGATTGTCCATATCAACCTGAAACTTATAATAAATTCCAAGACTGGGATGGTTGCCCAGACTCTGTAGATGCTGTAGATTCCACTTACACATTCCCAGACACTGACGGTGATGGAATCGAAGACAGATGGGATTCGTGTATCTTTGAGCCAGAAAACTTTAATGGATTTTTAGATGAAGACGGTTGTCCTGAAGTTGTAGGTACAACTGCTGGTGATGTGATTGATACTGATTATGATGGAATTCCAGATCATTTAGATGAATGCCCTGCAATTGCTGAACGTTACAACGGCTTCCAAGATGAAGACGGTTGTCCTGATAGTATTCTTTACAAAACAATAGGTGACTTTGATGGTGATGGTATATTTGATGATGTAGATCAATGTCCTACTGCAAAAGAAACCTACAACAGATTCCAAGACTCTGACGGTTGTCCTGACTATATTGCAGACAACAAACTCTCAGCTGACACTGACGGTGATGGAATTATTGATTACTTAGACTTGTGTCCAAATCAACCTGAAACCTACAATGGATTCCAAGACACTGACGGTTGTCCAGATAATTCTTCCTCTACTCTTGATTCAGATATGGATGGTATTTTGGATGCCTTTGATGATTGTCCACTAGAGCCTGAAACCTACAATAAATTCCAAGACACTGACGGTTGTCCTGACTCTGTAGATGCTGTAGATTCCACTTACACATTCCCAGATACTGACGGTGATGGAATCGAAGACAGATGGGATGCATGTATTTTTGAGCCAGAAAACTACAACAATAACCTAGACTGGGATGGATGCCCTGATATAACAGGAGCAGAATCCACTACTCCAACTTATGCTGATTCCGACGGTGATGGTTATCCTGATGCCGTTGACTCTTGTCCAACAAGTCCTGAGACATGGAACAAATATCTAGACTATGATGGCTGCCCAGATACTGCTCCAGAACAACAAAGATTTGTTCATGATGATGATCTAGATGATATCATTAATGATGAAGACTTGTGTCCTCTAGATCCTGAAGACTATGATGGTGACAGAGATGAAGACGGTTGTCCTGATCCATAAACTCGATTCTATAGTAGTTTGAAAGAATCTATTTAACGTGAAACTTAATAAATACTTGATAATAGCGGAGTCAGGGAAATAATGAAACAACACTATCTTTTAGGATTTTTACTTTTACTCACCCTATCCATAGGAATGTCTCCCAGTATCTATGCAAATCAAGCAATTGATACTGATGGTGACGGTGTCCCAAACAGTGAAGATTTTTGTCCTAATCTTCTAGAAGACTATGATCCTCAATATGGTGACAATATTGACGGTTGTCCTGCAGACTTTGTTCCTTGGTATGATGCTGATTATGACGGTATACAAGACCATGTTGATAACTGTCCAACTGTAAAAGAAACTTACAACAAGTTCCAAGATGAAGACGGCTGTCCTGATTTGTCCCCTGACGGTGCAAAAGGAGTTGCTGATTCTGATGGTGATGGTTATCCTGATTATCTAGACTTGTGTCCAAACCGACCTGAAACATTTAATGGAATTGATGATACTGACGGTTGTCCTGATGATGAATTAAATTTACTAGACCGTGATCAAGACGGAATATCTGACAGCAAAGATGCATGTCCGCTAGAACCTGAAACCTATAATAGATTCCAAGACACTGACGGCTGTCCTGATGTAATTGATGGTGTTCCCTCAACTTACACATTCCCAGATGCTGATGGTGATGGAATAGATGATAGATGGGATCAGTGTCTAAATGAGCCTGAAAATCACAACGGATTCCAAGATAGAGATGGATGTATAGATATTCCAGGTGTTGACTCTGATGGTTTTATTGATTCTGATTATGACAGTATTGGTGATGATGTTGATGCATGTCCACTAGAACGTGAAAATTTCAATAAATTCCAAGATGAAGACGGTTGCCCTGATGTTTTAGAATTATCAATTAGTGGAGACACTGATGGTGATGGAATACTAAATTCATTTGATGACTGTCCATATCAACCTGAAACATATAACAAGTTCCAAGACTCTGATGGCTGCCCAGATACTTTATTTGATAACAAATATTCTTCTGATTCTGATGGTGATGGAATAGTTGATAACATTGATTTGTGTCCAAATCAACCTGAAACCTTCAATGGATTCAAAGACACTGACGGTTGTCCAGATAATTTCTCTTCTACTCTTGATTCAGATAGAGATGGCATTTTAGATATCTCTGATGATTGTCCTACACAACCTGAAACTTACAATGGATTCAAAGACACTGACGGTTGTCCAGATTCTATAGATTCTATAATCTCAACTTACACATTCCCAGACACTGATGGTGATGGAATCGAAGATAGATGGGACTCCTGTATTTCTTTGAAAGAAAACTTTAATGGATTTTTAGATGATGACGGTTGTCCAGATACTCCTGGATTCTCAAAATCTGCATTACTTGACACTGACTATGATGGAATTCCAGATGAACGCGATATGTGTCCTACAATTGGTGAACGATATAACGGATTCCAAGATGATGACGGTTGCCCAGACACTATTGCATATGATTCAACTGCAGATGCCGATTTTGATGGAATAATTGATAGCGTTGATCAGTGTCCTTATAGTAAAGAAACTTACAATAGATTCCAAGACACTGACGGTTGCCCTGATTCTCTTGTAGATGGTTATTCTACTCATGATTCTGATGGTGATGGAATAGTTGATAACATTGATTTGTGTCCAAATCAACCTGAAACCTTCAATGGATTCAAAGACACTGACGGTTGCCCAGATAATTTCTCTTCTACTCTTGATTCAGATAGAGATGGCATTTTAGATATCTCTGATGATTGTCCTACACAACCTGAAACTTACAATGGATTCCAAGACACTGACGGTTGTCCAGATTCTATAGGAACTGTAACTTCTTCATACTCTTTCCCAGACGCTGATGGTGATGGAATAGATGATAGATGGGATTCATGTATTGATGAGCAAGAGAACTTTAATGGATACTTGGACTGGGACGGTTGCCCTGATGTATTGGCAGCAGCATCCACTACTCCTACAAGATATGATTCTGATGGTGATGGATTTTATGATGGAATTGACTCTTGTCCAACAAGTCCTGAGACCTGGAACAAATACAATGATCATGACGGTTGCCCAGATACTGCTCCAGAACAACAAAGATTTGTTCATGATGATGATCTAGATGATATCATTAATGATGAAGACTTGTGTCCTCTAGATCCTGAAGACTATGATGGTGATAGAGATGAAGACGGCTGTCCTGACTACTAATTTTTAAAATAGTAAATATATTCAAATTATTCAGTCTGTTTATGCTTCCCAAATTTTCAAGTAGGGCCTTTTTAGCTCCTATGGCAGGTGTAAGTGATCCTGCATTAAGACTACAATGCAAGAGAATGGGTGCTGGACTAGTTGTAACTGAATTTACTAATATTCATAGTATTATTGCAAAAGAAAAACAATTCAAAGAAAACATGAAAACAATTCAAGAGTTTATTGAGTTTTCCGAACAAGAACGACCCATATCTGTTCAATTATTTGGATCTGATCTTGTTGCATTAGAAAAAGCAGCAACAATAGTGGAACCTTATTTTGATATTATTGATTATAACATGGGGTGTCCTGCACCACACATTACACAACAAATGGCAGGTGGTGCACTTTTACAAGAAACAAATCTGACACAACAAATTTTTCAAACTCTTGTCAGTGCTGTAAAAAAACCTGTAACACTAAAAATTCGTTCTGGCGTAACAGATGCAAGTAAATTTCTTTTTCGAGAAATTGCTGGAATTGCAGAAGATGAAGGAATTAAAATGATAACTCTTCATCCTAGGACTGTTAGTCAAGGATATTCTGGAAATGCAGATTGGCAATTAATCAAGGAACTAAAAGAAATATCTGGCATACCTATAGTTGGAAATGGTGATATTTCCACCCCTGAGGATGCCAAAACAATGCTTGATGAAACAAATTGTGACTATGTCATGATTGGACGTGGTGCTATGGGTAATCCTTTCTTGTTTGAACAAATCAATGACTATCTAAAGACAAATTCTTACAAAGAATACTCTTTCAAAGATAGGTTAGACTCTTTTTTTGATTACTTGCATCTTACCATCCAATACAAAATCAAATTCTCCAACATTAAAAGTCAGGCAATGCGATTCACAAAAGGAATGCGTGGAGGTTCCAAATTACGTTCTAAAATTACCTTTTCAAAAAATCTGGAAGAATTAGAAAAGATAATGAATGAGGCATATTTTATTTCTTAAATTTATTTTTTAATTTAATAATTTTCCTTACAAATGTTAATGATTTAGCATAAAATAATGTTGAATTTTTAAGTAAATCGGACTATTCTTATATATTTCAAGATGGCATTTTAGTTATGAAAATAGGAGTTGAATCATAATTGGCAACAGCTTATGTTCTCATAAACTGTGAGCTAGGTTCTGAAGAAGCTGTGATATCAGAACTAAAATCTATTGAAGGTGTTATTGAAGTCCATGGCACATTTGGTGCATATGATATTCTGGCAAAAGTTGAATCTGGTCAAGTAGAAGCATTACGAGAAACCATTACTTGGAAGATAAGAAAAATTCCGAAAATTAGATCAACACTAACTCTAATGGGAATTGAAGGACAACAATAAATCCAAAATCCTTTGCTTTTATACTTAGATTGCAATAAGACACTATCCCTTCAAAAAACATGTCCTCCAAAAGGATACCTCCTGAGAGGAGAATCTCCTCTCAGCTGATTATTACAAATTTTAATAAAATAAAATGATTAGAGGGCTTCTGAACCCGTCTTTTTAGATGCTATGTTTAGAGCACTTTCTACATTGGTGACTGTGATTATTCCATCTCCACCCTTTCCTGTATAAGCTGCATCAGCTATTGCTGAAGACACTTTCTCTACTTCTGAGTCATCTACTATTGTTACTACTGTTGCAACTTTGTTAAATTCTGCAGTGAATGAACCTGTGCCTCTTCCTGATCTCATCTGCTGTCTTTTTCCAGAACCTCTACCATTTCCCTCTACGATAGTGAATCCTCCGACAACGTCTTTTATTGCATCAGAAACTGCACCGGCCTTATCTGCTTGAACCGTTGCCTCAATTCGTTTCATTTTCATTTGTTTTTTACTATTGTTTAAAAAAGATCATATGTTTTTTTTAGGATTTTATGATACATTCTTGGTTATTTCATAATCCTCTGAGCTTTTTAGTACAGAAAAGAAGGAAAATTATGAAAAATGATGAAAAAAGATCTCATCGACTCAACTATCTTCTAAAATGTTATCTGAGTAATCCTCAAGAAGGCATTCTGTATCAAAGAGCAAAACAGATGGGGGTGTCTGACTCTACTGCAAAGGATTACATCAGAACCGTTATCATTCAAGCCCAGAAAATTTACTCAAAATAGTTCAAAATCATCCTTTTTGAGTTAAAACCGAACCTGGAAAACCCTTGCATATCTTTAGCAAGGAATTCATAAATAATCATAACGATGGAAAATATTTGTGACTGATCCGTTACTAGATGATGTAAAAGCACTTTTGGAAAAAGATTTTGGCGATGATAGAATTCTAAAACAGATTCGTCGAGCTTGTGAAAATAACGAGGTCATTAGCAATTTTGAAAGAAATTATGTTAAAAAACTATCAGAAAAACATCTTGGAAGAAAACCTGAAACTCCTACTAGTGCTGAAAAACCTGTAGTTCCAGATGTTGTATTGCCTGAAACTCCTTCTGTTCAAAAAATTCAAACAATTCAATCACCACCTAAAACCACCTCTGCATCCTCAAAGAATTCAAAATTGATGTTAGGTGTTGGAGGAATTGCTTTGGTGGTAATTATTGCAGCTGCAGTATACTTTGGTGGAATTTCTGATATGACTCCTAATGTTGTAGATACTCCAACAGAAAATGAATCATTGACAATCCAAACTGATTTTCCATCTTATAACAATAAGGACATTATCTCAATTAGTGGCGTTTCAGATACTATTGGTTCTGTAAATCTATCCATAGAAAATCAAAATGGAAAACTTGTTTGGGCAGAACAACTCTCTCTGAAAAGTAACGGACAATATTCTACGCTTGCAATTGCTGGTGGTCCGGGATGGGAGAATTCTGGTACATATACCATCAAGGTAGATAATGGCGCTGAAACAAAATCCCGTACATTTTCATTTACTGCATAATTCTTTCAAACTCTTTCCAGTGCGAATCTATAATGTCTCTTAATTTTTCTACACTGATCTCTTCCATGTATTCACGATAAACTATGAACTTGTTTTGACGATTAGATTCATCCCCGTAGATATCGCTGGTGTTTTTTGGTATTGCATTTGCTTTCCATTGATTCATCTCAAAAACCCATACTGTTGCATCCGGATTTGAAAAATCAATATCATCGCATCCTATAATGTAGAGGTAGCATTTTGCAGACTGGTTTAGTTTTTCATGTAACTTCTCATAAGCAATCATTTGGCCTTTTGCGATGTTTATCTTGTCGTTGTGAAATCCTTTGAATTCTAGAATGATAAACCCGCCCTTGTGCTCAATTAGCCAGTCAATATCGGTCCCACCTGAGGCTATCATTCCATGTACGATAAGATCACCTAAAACCTCCCTTCCGCGAGCAAACTCTGATTCATCAAAAATCTGATACTTTGCTTTTTGGCTTTTGCGAACTATTTGAGGTGTATGCTCATTGTGTACAGGCTTGTTTTTTTCATAAATGTTGTCAATCAAATCATTAGTATCATCGGCCATGAATTTTTGAATCAAAAACCTAATGATAAGAGAGTTTGTAAAATTTAGTACAGTTCTTCTATTTTTCTGGCTTATCTGCTGAAAAATTCTCCGCCTGCACCTTTGTACAAAATAAAATATTCGTCAGGATTCTTTCTTTCTTTTTTTGCATTCAATGCATCTTGATACATTTCAAAATGCTCTACAAGATACAATTGATTTCCTGGCTCTGCAAAATAGTCAATTCCAACTAAATCAAATCCTGTATCTGGAGTTAACTTTATCTTTTGTTCTTCAAAATTATTTTCAGTCAATCTTTATTTTTAAAAAAATCTATTGATCATAAATCATTAGATTTTTCTCTTCCAAGACTGAATGTAGGTTATGAACAGAACGATATACATCTGATTCTTTTTTAGCTCCAGTACATACCAATTTTCCTGATGCAAACAACAGAATTACTGTTTTTGGATCAAGCATTCTGTGAATAAGTCCTGGGAACTGTTCTGGCTCATACATGCTTCTTGGTAATGTTCTTGCAGCTTTTTCTAGATGTATTTTTCCACCTAGATTGATTGCTGCAACAATGTTTTGGACAGTAATTACTGCATCATTTTTAATTTTGATTTTACCTTTTCTTAATTTTTGAACAACAGTGTTTACAGCTTTGATTGCCATCTCTTCGGATTTAGCTCCAGTACACACCATTTTTCCAGTTCTAAAAATTAGTGTTGCAGTTCTAGGACTCTTTAGTCTAAAGACTAGTCCTGGAAATTGTTCTGGATGATATTCAGTATCTGGAAACTTTTCTGTAATTTCGTTAAGGTCAATTTTTTGATCAACTGATGCAGATGCAACAACATTTTCAACACTTACAATTGGCTTTGTTTGAGGCATAACGAGGGACTTTAAATAGGCCCTTTATATATACTAGTCAAATTTTTACGAGAAATTTGGGTTTGTTTAATGGTGCCCAATCCATTGGTACCGATACTCTTCATCAATAATATCAGTTACAATCTCCTTTTTTTTGATCCTTGTTTTGGGCAAGTCTACTTCAAACAACCCTAGTTGTCCTTTGTATGGAATTGGAATTCTAAACACTTTTGCGTTTTTTAACAAAAATCCAAAAGTTCTGTCATGAAAGTTTTTTGATGCAAAATGAAATTTTTGATCTAGTTTAACCTGTTTTTGTGAATCGTATTTTTTTACATCATACAATTCCACTTTGCCAACTATTGCACCTGTGACAAATTTTTTGTTAATTTTTAGTCTTTTGCAATCCTCTGTTCTAATTTTTAATGGTGAATGTATTAATAGTTCGCCGCGAAAATTTGTATTCCATTTTCGTAACTCAATTGTCTTTTTTCCTAAAATAATTAAATCAGCAAATGGTTGTGACACTGAGAGACATTTCACATTATTATTCTCTAGCTACTTGGATATATTCTCCAGGATTTTTACCCCTTCCTTCAGGCAAGTTTGTTATTCCCCCATTCAAACTTTGGGTAACTATTCCCTTACTGGCCAACACTTGTGCAGTCATAAGTGACGTATTTCCTGCCATACATACTAGCAATGATTTTCCTTTAGACCCTTGCAGTTCTTTGTTTAATTCTTCTGGAACTTGTTGGGTTGATAATAGATTGTTAATGGTAGATGCTTTTGGCACAGTAATCTTTGATTTATCCACACCTAATGATTTTGCAATCATCTCTATTCCTTCTTCTTTGGGTGTGTATTGTGTGTGAACCCAAATAATATTGTCATAATCTCCTGCAACAGCTGCTGCATCTTCCAATGAAACTCTCATTGGAACATCACTTTTTCCAATCATCTCAAAGTTCTTTTTGTACTTTTCAATTCCATCTGCAATAATTACTACTGCCTTTTTGATTTCTCCTTTGTATGCCATTTCTAGTGCTGCAAACAATTCCAATGCACTACTCTCACCAATGTCGTGTCCCTTGTCAACCATATACTTGAGAATTAATTTTGCATTTTCAAAATCAATCTCGTGCTCTGTATATAATTCAGGATTGTATAGTGTCAAGCCCTCTGCTTTTGATTTTGTTCTGATTCCTGCAACATCTTGGCCTAGTGGAGGAAATACTACATGAACTGCCTTTTTGTTGTATTTTTCAGACATGTACTTGCTCAAACCACCTGATGTACCACCTGTACCAAAAGAGCAAAACAATGCATAGTCTTCTAGAGAGTCGCCAAGTTCATGTAACTGCTGATCAATCTCAGGTGCAGTTACTGTATTGTGAATGTCAATGTTTAATTCATTGTCGTATTGTTTTGGACAAAACAAATCGTAAATCTCTGCAAGATATCTTGCCAAGTTAATGATATCTTGTTTTGCCAACAATGTTTCAATCTCTGCAAGATTGTTGTCAAACACTTGTGGGTCAAATCCCATCTCAGTTAATTGTGAGCGAATATTTCCTGCAGTTGCCTTTGCAGCCATCTCATCTGCTTTGTTCTCCATTCCAGGAGCTGGACAAATATCCATGTCTAAATCCATAATTTTGATATTCTCATTTCGTAGTTCTTTGAATACGCCTTCTTGCAATTTTCTTGAAACAAGTGCAACTACAGTAACACCAAGTTTTGACAATAATCCTAATGCGATTCCAAAGTTTCCCGATGTGGCCTCTATGACTACTCTCTTTCCATTACACTTTCCTTCTTTGATTGCCTCATGAATGATATGAGATGCTGCTCTTACTTTGATTGAGCCGCTAAGTAATTCTGAATCAAATTTTCCATAAATTTTGAAATCCTTGTCATCAAGGTTTAGTTTAAAGACACTTTTTGCGCACTCTTTCAAATCTTGTGTGAGATCAACTAGCGGTGTTGCATTTACGATCTTATCTCCTTCTACGTGTGGAATCTTATTCCATATCTCTTGCTCAAACTTTTCAAGCAATGCAGGATCGTAATTTTGGGTATCTGACAATTTCTAATTTAGATGATTTTTTCTCAATAAAATATCTATAGAAAATTAGTTCAGCCTATTTTCAACTCAGATGTTTAAAATTTTGATGACTTTGTTTGGAATGTCTCGCAGTCTGCTTACTGCCATAGTTTTTTCATATCCCAAGTGTCTTAGATTATTTGCAATAGTTGTTGCCCTAACCGTGTTTGGTCCTAGGCCAAGTGCTGCCATGCTAATACCTAGACCTTTGAGTGATTTTGTCATGTTTCTTACCGCATCAGGGTCTGATGGCTCTCCATCAGTTAATGTCAAAAAAATGTCTGGTCTTTTTGATTGCAAGATTGGAAACATCTTGTCGTATACTTCTGCTAGGGGAGTTGAACCGTTTGCAACAATTTGTGCCAATCTTTTTGCAGTGACATTATTCCATTTCATGTTGTCTGGTTTTATGGACCAGCATACTACTGATCTGTTCTCTGTACTAAATGCATAAACTGCAAATTTTACTTTTAGATATGCCAATACCTCGCAAAGAGCCAACGTGGCTTTTTTGTACTCTATTGCATCTGCGGAAATACTAGATGAATGATCTAACAAAATGACAATTTTGGTTTTGATTGATTTTTTTATGTCTGTAAAGAATGGTTCATTTCCTTCTATGTAATTTTCCTCATCAAATTCGTCACCTGAATTCAAATGCTGTTCTTTCCAACCTGTTTTCCATTCTTTGAATTTTGTTTTTAATCCGTTAATCAAACTCATGTCGTAGATTTTTGTTTCATCGACATTTCTTGTAGATGGTGTTTGCACTCCGATTGCTTCAGGCATCAATCCCTTGTTCTCTGTTTTCTTGTCTTCATCTAACAAAACATTGTATTCATCAATCACATTTTCTCCTCTTAGTATTGCAGACGGATCAACTGCACCAAAATCACTTTCTTTGTTTTTAGAAACTATCTTTAGAACCCTTAACAACTCTTCTTCAGATAGTGGCATTCCAGCTTTCATAAATGGTAATGACCCTGGAATTGTTAGTAGTGAATCGATTTCAAGAATATTGATAATCTCACTGACATTTTTTTCAAGCCACTTTGTATCGTGATTTTCTTCTATTGCTTTGCTGACAATTTTTTTTGCAAATGCATCTGCTTTTTTTATTCTTTCAAAATGGCTTGATTGAATCTCTCCTTTGATTGCACCAAACATAAAGTATTGATAAAATGCCTCAACTATTCTTGCTTTTCCATAAACTGTGTGTAATTGTGGTCTAGAAACCAACATGTAGGCATAATTAAAGATAATTTCATTGTCCATTCCTTTCCATACTTTCCTGCCCAACTCTTCTATCCGTCTGGTCTCCATTGTGTTTAGAATAAAACCAAATGCGTGATCATTGCTGAGAATTTTTTTGCAAAACTTTATTCTCATTGCTTCATACCATAACGAAGTTCTAAATTGTCTGTATTTTTGAAAATCATTTCCTATTCTTTTTTCTAATGGAGTCAGGATTACCTTGTTTTCATTTAGTCTTGTCTTTGTTTCAATTTTATCTGAAATCTCTACAATGATATTGTCTCTCTCAGACCACCTTCTTACCAGAAATGTGGCAATCTCTACTAGTGATTCATTTTGAAGCTTGACTGATTGCATTTAATTTCCAAACATTGAGGTAATAATGTCGCTAACTTTTTGATATTCTATATCTCCCCACTGTGTGTAGACATTTCCAAACACAAACTTTGCTGCCTCTTTTGGGGCCATTCCTCCATCTAATAATTTTGCAAATGCAATTGTTTCTCTTAAACTCGGAGAATAAAATAACTCTTCAACAGCTGCTGCTTGTCTTAGTGTATTTGCTAATTTGATTGCCTGGGTTACTTCTGAATCGTGTTCTCCTGATACGTGTTTTTTTACAATCTCTAACTCTATTTCTTCAGGTGGGTATTCCAATCTAATTCTGACTGGAAATCTGCTCAACAGTTGTGGCGGTAGCTCTTTTGTTCCGCTGTGGGTCAATGGATTAATTGTAGCAACAACAAACCAGTTTTCTTTTGCCTTTACGACTTCTCCTGTTGATTCCTTTAATGCAATTTGTCGTCTGTCATCCAATGCTTCATCTAATCTAAGTAAGACATCTGCCTCTGCAGAATTAATTTCATCCAAGTATAGCATACTTCCTTCTCTCATTGATTTTATCAAGAGTCCTTCATCAAAACTTACAGTTCCATTTGTGAGAGTTTTGGTTCCAACCAGATGACTCTCTCTTGTTCTGAGGCTAAAATTTATTGATTCTAGATTGATTCCTTTGCTTTTTGCAAAATCTCTGACCAGTGATGTTTTTCCCGTACCTTTTGGTCCTATAATCAGTACAAAGAGACCTGAATCATATGCCTTGTTGAGGATTTGAATTGAATTGTTCCAATCAAGATATTGAACTTCCTCCAAAGTACGTTTTCATTGATTTTGACAATATTTATTGTTAGATCTATTTTCCAAATGCTTCTACTTTTGCAAATGCTGCATCCATTCTTTGGTGCAGTGTTTTGTTCCATTCATCAAAACCAGATGGATCTTTTGGATAATTGTTGTAGTGTTCTACTAACCATTGGTTTTCTTTTGATGTGTATCTTAATCCGTCTGCAACTGTTTTATTCATTGCACCTCTAATTATCATTCCAATCTTTCCCAAACCTGAAAAGTCTGGATGTTCACCTTTACTGATTGATTCGACATCAAGATTTCCTAAGAAATGTTTCATGCCGTAACTGATTTGCTCATTTGTCATTTGTTGGACTAGTCTTCTAAACAATTCTAGACCTGCAGTTTTGTATCCGTACTCTTTGATAAAGTCCAAGTTGTATTGCCACAGACTTGCTTCTGATACATCATTTGCTTCTAATGCTTGTGCAACGTTGTTTCCTAAAATTGTCCCTGCAATTAATGCTGGGCCAATTCCTCCTGCATCAATTGGTTTTGGCATCCATGCAGAATCTCCAACCATCATGTACCCTCCAGAAACCATGCAATCATTTTGTCTTCTCACTGAAACTTGGAATATTCCAGAGTTGTTGTTAATGTCTTCTGGATCTTCAGAAAGTTTTGGATTTTTAATTGCCGCGTTTCTATTCAGATACTCTTTCATTAAAGATTCAACATTGTCTTTTTTGCCTAATCTCTTGTTTCTTCTTTCTAAAAGTGACTTTTCAACTCCTAAACCTATGTTGACTTTGTTTTCTGCCTTTGGAAATACCCATCCATATCCGCCTGGTGCAATATCTTGATCTAAATGGATTATACAATAATCAGGATCAAATTCTGTTAGATCTTTCTGCCCTGGCTCAAAATACATAATGTATCTTCCAGTAGATTCCAAATCACGTCTATCGATTCTTTTTTCCACCTTGGTTGAGTTTTGTAATCCATTTCTAAGCATGGATGTTACTCCTGTAGCGTCAATGACAATTTTTGCTGTTTTCTTAAATGGTTGTTTTGTTTTGTTATCTAACCCTTGAACTCCAACAACTTGTTGTCCATCATAAATTAAACCTGTAAGGTTTATCTCATATTCAAAATCAATTCCTGCTTTTTTGCACCTCTCGTTTTGAATCTCTGGGAGTTTCTGGCGATTCAACATGTATCCTGCACCATCAAATGGAATCGCAGTTTCTTTGTCTGGTGAAAATGCCATTACTCCTTTTACATCATGTTCAATTTCTGGTCTGCTCCATTGAACCTTAATTCTGTTAGCCATAAAGTCCACTGCTTCTTTTGAGCATGCGTCTCCGCAAACCCAACCTGCTAGTGATTTTCTACCTGGGAGAAATTCTGTATTTCTATCAACAACCAAAATTTTTGCATTTTGATTTGTATAGTGAGAAATAGCTTGTGCTGTGATTGTACCTGCAAGACCTCCACCTGCAACTATAACGTCGTAATCTGCCACGATAATGAGAGGTTCGTCTATCCGTATTTAAAATAATACCATGGAATTATCCAAGAAATAGTATGTTTTTGATTTATGATCGATTCAAAATTTGGGGTCGGTTCGTCGCGGCGTCTTCAAAGCTTTCGCTCAGACTGGAGCGGCTGTTATCTCCTCATTCCCAAACTGTATTGCGGGTTTATTCTATTTAATCTAGTTGGCAATTTGAAAAATTTCTGTAAACGTTTTGACAGTATCTTTTTTGTTGTAAACTGGCGTGTGAATTTTTATTTTTATTGTATCTTTTTCACTAATTGTAACATTGCCTTTTACTAACTCTTGTTTGTCTAGTCTCATGTGAAATCTTGAATCAACTGTTCTTTCTTCAATCTCATTGATTAATTCTTTAACCTGCTCATCTGGCAACATCTCTACTAATTTTTTTATAAAATTTAGAGCCTGTTTTTTGGAAATCTTTGCACCAAGTATGATGATTGGGTTATCAAAATGACCTGTAGTCTCGTTAATGGTAAAGTCCTCTTCTTTCAAATCCAGTATCTCAAAGGATTGGAAAATTTTTGAAATATCCTCAGTTGCATGAACTATGGCATCAATTGTGATCTCTATCTTGTCATTCATGATGTAATAGAATAATGTTTGAGTGTTTATGCTTCAAGCAAAACTGTTTCTTTATCAGCTGTTCTGATGAGTTTTACTTTTTCAAGACCAACATGTCTTACTCTGATAACTTTCTTGAATGCTGCCATGATGTCTGAGTTAATCTTACTGTAACATGTGGCTTGAACAAATTGCTCAATTGTCATATCTGGAATTGTCTTGTTAATTACATCTCTTGCAATCAATCTGAGTGCATGTTTTCTAGATGTGTTAAGTTGTCTATGTGTTAGAGCAATTACTTTGATTCTAAAGATGTATCCGTCTTTTGTTTTTACATCAATAATGAAATTGATTTTGGATGAACCACGTCTTACTAAACTACGTAAGAATTCTTTTGAGTATTCAAATCTCTTGAAAATTGTTGATGCTTTTTCTCCATCAACTTTGTCAATTTGGAAATAGATCTTGTACTGATGTTGTGAAGGATCTCCTTTTAGAATATCATATAGTGTAACTTCTAAAACTCTTCCTACAGCATTTTCATCATCTGTAATTGGAACATATGCAATTGGTACATTGTTAAATGAATCTGGAGCATTTACAGTGACCCAGCGTTTTTCTCGCCACTTGTCCTTTACTCTACCTTTTCTACGTGCCAATTATTATCGACCTTTGAACCCAAAATATAAGGGTATGTCACTAGATCTCTTTCTGATTTCCCATGTAACTCTGTAAAACATGAGGAATTTTGATGTGTCCATCTTTTGTCTGAAAATTTTCCATAATTGAGACCAAGACTCTGGTTGTGGCCACCAAGGTGCTGTTTAGTGTGTGCAAGTAATGTGTGTCTTCATTTGTTTTGTCTCTGAATCTTATCTTCAATCTTCTTGCTTGATAGTCTAAACAATTTGAACATGAGACAATTTCTCTATAGGAATTCTGGCCTGCCATCCATGCTTCAATGTCATATGTTTTAGCTGAAATCTTTCCCATGTCTCCAGTTGATAGCAGCATGACTCTGTGTGGAATCTCCAATTTTTGATAAAACTCTTCAGCCACTGCTAGCATCTTTTCGTGTTCTTTCCAAGAGTCTTCAGGCCTTGCAAAAACAAATTGCTCAATCTTATCAAACTGGTGTACTCTGAAGATTCCTTTCTGGTCTCTTCCGTGCGCCCCTGCTTCTTTTCTAAAACATGGACTTACTCCTGCATATCTGATGGGAAGATCTTTTCCTTCTATGATCTCTTTTGAGTGCATTGCTGCCATGGCATGCTCTGATGTTCCAATCATGTAAAGATCCTCATCTTCAACCTTGTAGATTACCTCTTCAAAATCGTCTGCAATTACTGCCCCTTCCATTGATTGGCGATTAATCATGTATGGGGGCTGAATTAGTGAATACTCTTTTTCTACAAGAAAGTCTAATGCAAAATGGATTAATGCTTGGTTTAGTCTTACCAGATCATTTTTCAGATAATAAAACCTGGCACCTGCTACTTTGGCTGCTCTCTCCAAATCAACCAAATCCAGATTTTCAGATATGTCTATGTGATCATTTATCTTAAAATCAAATTCAGGAATTTTTCCCCACTTTCTCATTTCTTTGTTGGCAGTATCATCTGCTCCAACTGGGACTGATTCATGAACAAGATTTGGTATTGTTAATGCTAACTTGGAATACTTGTTTTCAATGCTTTCTTGTTCTGATTCTAACTTTGCAAGCTCAGCTGAAACGTTTTTCATTTCAGCTAAAATTTCTGATGCGTCTTCTCCTGCCTTCTTTTTTTGGGCAATATCCAAGGCCACTTGATTTTCTTTTTTCGTAATTCGTCTGTTTTTATGATGAACTCTCGCCTTTTTTGATCAGACTCTATTAGTCCATCCAGGTCAAAATCTACTGCTCTTGATTTGAGCATATCTCGGATAATCTGAGGCTTTTCTTTGATTAGTTTGGGATCTAACATTTACTCAATCACCTTAAGTGCCACTTGAATATGATCCATAACTTCATCTATAGTCCCAATTAGCTGTTTCATGTTCTTCTTACTTTCAAAATTAAAAACAAGTTTGTTATCAATATTTTCAACATAAAGGCTCAATCCTTCTGGAAAGTCCACATTATCTGGTTCTAGTGCTTTTTTGACAGCTTCTGCTTTTTCTTTTGAGATATTATTGAGAACTACCTGCACTTGACACGTTAACGACATTTACTTCTAAATAATTGAGAAATTCATCCAATTTGTCTTTAGTTATTTTTGCACCAGCAGCTGCATCGTGGCCTCCTCCTACTCCGTCAAATCTCTTGGCCCCTTCTCTCATCAATTCACTTAGATTTACATCTGATTTGCACCCAAATGATTTTCTTGATGAAAACTTGATTGTGTTCTCCTCACCCTTTGTTCTCAAAATTACAATTTTTCCTGAATTTTTTGGAGACCCTGCAATTAATGATGAGATGGTTCCAGTCATTGTTTCTGGGACAATATCTTCGCCATTTACCATCACACATGTTTCACTTTCTGATATTCTCCATCTCTCATTTGAGAGGATGTTCATGTATTCTCTGATCATCTTTCTATAATCTGTCAAAATGGTCTCCCCTTCTCTTAGGATCTTATTTCTGTCTCCCATGCAGATTGCCATTCCTACTCCAGAACGACTTATTCTTCCACAAGAGTTTAACATAGTTGAAAATTCTCTACCATCTCTGAGAAAACTCCTTTTGTCTTCTCTTGGAAATGTGTAGGTATATCCGATTAATTCTGACATTATTTCAGTGGCATTTTTTCCAGATGTGAACTTGGTAATTGATTCTATGACTTGCCTCTTTTCTTCTTCGTTTAGCTCTGCTGGAACCCTCCATCTGCTTCCTTCCTTTAATTGGATTCCAGATGAATTTAGAAGAGAAAGGCAGGCATCTCTATTCCAGGTTAATCCTTCAACAAATGGTTGTGATGTAAAAGCAAGGGCATCTGGCAGAGGTCTTGTCTCTCTTCCTACCAATAATAAATCCAAATCAATCTCAACTAATCCTTGCTCTTTAGCTGTTTTTGCAATTTCAAAATTCTTTCCTGTAAAGGATTTTCTTTCTCCCTGATCCTGTCTGTCCCCTAGTGCAGAAACAACTGCTATGGATGACAAGTCTGAATTTTTTTCATCAAGTGCTATGGCTGCAAGGTATGCCATGCCTCCTGCACAAATTTCCCTTCCTCCATCAATTCCATATTTCCATGCATTGATTACATTTTGATTCTCAATCTCTTCATCTGAAATCTGGTGATGATCTAAGACAATCCAATTGTCTCCCAATGTCTCATTTAGATCCTTTGCAAAACCTCCTCCTAGATCTGTAACTATGTGAAAATCTCTGGAATCTGTTTTGAAAGATTCTACAATATTTTTGCTAAATTCTTTAGATGTTCTAACAGTACAATTTGCCCCTTCTCTGATCAGTGCTTTGGTAATGATACTTCCAGATGTTAATCCATCACAATCAATATGGGTTGTAACAAAAATCGATTTTTTGGATTTTATACAATCTGAAACTTTATCTTTGAAAAATGAAAGTGATTCATCAAGTGATTTTGTCATTACTCTAATTGAGCTACCACGGATTTATATTTCCAGTTTGCTGGAATTCTGCCAATTCTTTTGTAATAGACTGATAATCTGTGAACTTTGGCTTCAATTAATTCCAAAGATCTGACATTTCTTCTGTCTCCCTTGTTGGCTTTGAGGTGTTTTTGAAGGCCTACTGCTTTTTTGACAATGTTTTCAAGGTCTTCAGGCATTTCTGCTTTCAAATCATTTTCTTCTAAAATCTCTCCAATAGTCTTTTTTGTAATTGGTTTGATTAGTGGGATTGAATGTTGGTCTCTTAGTTTGATTCCAATTTGACTTGGGGTTAGACCATCTTTTGAGTATTTTATTACTAATTCTTCGATTTCTGCAGGACTTTGTGTGATCCATGAAGGTGCACGTAGAGTAGCTGGTCTAATGGAATGTGATTTTCCATGTCTATGTGTGTGCATTCGTCCCATAATTTGGCTCACTTCAGTGCAGAATTAAACGTTACTTATCCTGATCTCGTACATTCTTCAAAATTTGGGGCTCAGAATAAAGTTTTAAATAAGTACTATTCGTCCAATCGATTAGGTAAACGGTATGAATACAAAAGTACTCTTAACAGCAACCATGCTATCTGTATTTTTCTTCGGTGCCATTGGTGCAGCTTCTGTTGCATTTGCTCAATACATGGGCAACGTAGGTGGCGAAGGAGAAACGGGAGCCTATACCTTAGAAGAAGCACTTGAAATTCAAAGAAGAAGAATTGAAGCTGCTGAAGCAAACCCATCATCTGGTTCAGGAACTCCATATCTTGATGCTAGTGGTGTCGTTGGTGCAGCAGTTATTGCCGGTGCAGTCTTTGGCGGTATTGCAGGAGCTTTCTTCATTAGAGGAAGATCTGGTAAATACGCAGCAATGGGTAGAGGATAAGCAAACCTAATTTTTCTCTTATTTTATTATCTAACCTTTAGTGAATACTGATCTCGTACTTTATGATAATAAAAGAAATGTATATATCGCAGAAATTGGGCCAAAATATACATGACTCCTATCGTAGGAACTTTCCTTAGCATCCTGTCTTCACTTACAGGACAACTAGGACCAAACTATGATCCATTATTCTATGATGTAATGATTTACATCTTCGGAACCATGATGTTCACAATATTCCTCCTTGGAATTATCTCATTCTGGTTACGTGTTCACGGATGGGCTTACAAGGACAACCGTGAGAGATGGGTCGATGAATTGGACAGACACTTTGAAAGAGAAGGTATCGGTCTTATTCCAGACAACGGAAAATACTGGTAGAAATCTACCTTTATCATTTTCATTATTTTTAATTCTCTAGAGAACTCTAGCTCTGACTTGTTTTTTTGAAATTATCTGATTTTTACAAAGTCTACAATTGTCTAATTTTCAGGAAGGAAGTCTGTATCCTTTGATTCATCATATGCCTTTGATGTGAATTCTGCCTTGTAGTGGTATCCGTCTTGGAATGGGTGATTAATGAAATGAGGTGACTCCTTTCCATTTACGTAAATTGCTGACTTGCTTTGGTCCATGTCTCTTAGAGGGAAATCCCACATCCACAAAAAGTGTCCAATCTCAAATGGGTAATCTTCTTCCCATTCGGCATAAATCGTACCGTCATTTGTTAGAGTATACATTGTCCTTTGACACTCTCCGTCAAGTCCTGAATTAATGTTGGCAGGAATTTCTGCTGGTAGCCCGTCAATAACTATCTCTAATGTGGCTTTGATTTTGTAAGGAGTATCTCTGTCATTGATGCAAACTTTGAGAGGATTGTCTTGTCCTAATTGACCTTGGATTACACTGCTTGCAACTCCGACAGATATTGCAATTATGGCCGTTATCCCTAGAAACTTTAGTGTCTTTTTCCTCTTGTAAGGATCACCAGTTCCTGGCCATATCATAATGATGGCTTTTGTCAGATTCCTTAAAGTCCTTTCTGTTATTCGTACATTATCTCAATTGTGTCTAGTTGGTCCTGATGGTCTGCAAGAAAATATGTGATCTCATCTGAATCAATTTCAAGCCATTCTGATTCTCCCTTGTATGGGAGATAGTCTTCTACAAACAAGTCCTTGGGACCTGTTATTCTTACGAGAACCTTTTCTCTTTTTGGGTTGATTTCAAAAGGTAGCTTGAGGACTTTGCCCCTTCTTTGATTCTGTACGTTGATTTTGTATGGGTCTTCTCTAAACTCCACTTCTCCAAAAAAATAACTTTGAAAAATATCTAGTTTTTTGATTTTGAAGTTTAGCATATTTTTTATTTGATTTAATTGCAGATAAGACTTGGTTTCTGACTTACGTTAATCGTAGAGGTGTTTAGAAAATGAAAAGGAAAAGGTTGGGTGTTTAGATTACTTGCCAGGGTCGTGTTGCAAACGTAATGACATATCCAACGCCAATCATAATTGATTGATATGCGATGTTGGTATATGGGATTGGTTTGATAATTGGTTCTCCTTCAACGACAACTGTTTGACCTGGACCAAGTCCTGGGCCAACTTTGGCTACATTGAGTTGGGTGTGTACGTGGTATACACCTGCTTCAAGTGCTTTTGCAGATAGTGAATAATCTACAACAGAGTTTCCTGGAATGTCAAAGACGTTTCCTGGTGGGTCTCTTGCGAGCATCTCCCATCTGTTACCTGCGTTAGTTGACTCTGAGAAAATGGAAATCCATCCTCTAAGGTCTCTTTCTACAAGACTGACTAATGTTCCTTGAAGTGTCAAGGTTTCACCAGTTTGCAGGGATTGTCTGTTAAAGGTTTCATCTTCAATTCTGACGAAACGACTCTGGAGTTGTGCTTGGACACCGTGTGCATCTGCAGTTGGAAGTACGGATTCAACCCAGTTGAAACCTAAAGTTCCTAGTGCAAGTACGACAGCTAGTCCGAATACGAAAATCTTTTTTTCGACCATAGTTATCCCTAATATTGTGAAAGATAATACACGTCGTTATATGTTTTACCTTCATTGCGAGGATCGATACTAATACCAATGTTAATCATTGATGTTAACCATTGAAAATGGCAAAAAACTATTGTTATTTTTGTAATGAAAAAATATAAAATAAAATTATTTTAAGATTTTATCGTAAATTCATTAAAAATTTTACAAAAAAACATCTGATTTCAATCTCTTACTTTATATTCTCAATATACACCAAAGGTTTGAAAATGACCATTCTTGGTTACTTAGCAACTATGTTTACAATTGGAGTCAATGAGATGTGGCACTTCTGGTTTGTAGAAGAAATCTTTGCAGTTCCAAATCACTGGATGTTTAACATGGGTGTTGTAGTAGCATTCATGGGTGCACTTGCATACGTAGTCAGAGTATATGCTAGACTCGTAGAACTAGGTGCAGAAACTCCAGGAGAGAACCCATATGTCGCAGAGATGTACAAGATGGCCTTAGAAGGCAAATTGTACAGTAGATCTATTCCATAGACAAAATGTGCAAACGCACAATTTTTTCTCTTTTATTATTTTCAAAAAGGACGTAGATCGTCCTTTATCTGCAGTTTAAGAAAGACTTAAAAGGATTCTGTATTAGAATAATTCCAGAATGACTCTTCCAAAAGGATTCGGTTCAGGCGGTAGCGGTGGATCATCCAGTGCTGACGTTGAACGAATGATTGGAAAACGCGTTGAAAATATGACTGGTATTATTACTGTATCATATTGGGCTGCATTATTAGCTACTTTTGGCGGTACTGCCGCAGGATACTTCTATTATCCTTGGGCATATCCAACAGCAAGTGGCCACTTTGCATTCATCGTGCTTGCAATCATTGAGGCAATAGGTTACATCTTCTGTGTTAAAGTCATGGAAGAAGGTTCCAACAAGAATAGTAATGGTATAGTTGGGGGCAGTATTGCTGCTACCGTAGCATTTGTGCTATTTGTATCATTATACGTCGGTTGGTAATCAGAAGGAAAACCCTTCAGATACACTTCTTTTTCATTTTAATTTTTAAGAACAATCTGTGATGCATGTCTCCTATGCAACGATCTTCATCACACTCTAAAATTTTATATACTGACCGTTTCTTCACCTTGATATGGTCTGGTTAAGACGATGTACACACTACTTGTTCATAGTAGTGGTTGCAGTTAACTCTACACTGTTAACAATTAACGCAGGAGACTACATCTTCTACACTGACTGGGCTTGGACTTCGTACACGGTATTCTCAATATCGCAAACGTTGATGCTTTTAGTAGGTGCAACATATTACCTTACATTTACTGGCGTTCCAGGCACAGCAACGTACTACGCTCTAATTATGACAGTATACACATGGATAGCAAAAGCCGCATGGTTTTCACTCGGTTATCCATATGACTTCATTGTAACTCCAGTTTGGCTACCATCAGCAATGCTGTTGGACTTAGTATACTGGGCAACAAAGAAGAACAAGCACTCCTTGATACTGTTCGGCGGTGTACTGGTAGGAATGTCTTTACCATTGTTCAACATGGTAAACCTGATAACAGTAGCAGACCCACTTGAAACGGCATTCAAATATCCAAGACCAACATTGCCACCATACATGACACCGATAGAACCCCAAGTAGGTAAGTTCTATAACAGCCCAGTCGCTCTCGGTGCAGGTGCAGGTGCAGTTTTGGGATGTACATTTGCAGCATTAGGTTGTAAATTGAACACTTGGACTTACAGATGGATGGCCGCTTGGTCAAAGTGGGACTAAACACCCAACCTTTTCATTTTATTATTTACTTCTAGTGTAAACTCTAAACAAATTTTTGAACATTCTCATATGGAATTTTTTTACCAACTCAATATTTGACATGAATTGTAATTTTCACTAGTTAATTTCCAACAAATACTTTGATTTATGATCTTTTTTGATCCACAAAATATGTGCTGTGATTGTTCTTTTTTTATTCCATTTTTAACCAGAATGGCACCCCGCAAATAGGAGTATATTTTGATATAATTATTTTGTTTATTTTGGACCATGAAACAAAACAGCATAACTGTATTTGCTATGATTGCAATGATGTTATGTGCTACCACAGCTCTTAGCATACCTCCTACATTTGCCCAAACACAAGTAGGTGTAGGTATTGGAGCTGAAGTCAAAATAGGTACAGAAAACAAGAATGATTCACCAGATGATTCTGAAGACAAAACAAAATCTGAAACAAGAATAGCAGTTTCTGTGAACAACGGAAAAGCAACTGTACAAATTGATTTTGACGGAGAAACTGATGCATATGTACTTGAAACCGATGATGAGGCTACAATTATTGCATCAATAGAATCACAGACTGGGCTTTCAGAAGATGAGATTCGCTCAATTTGGGATTTTAAAGTAAAATCCGACATGGGTGCTCAGGTAAAGTCTGAAGAAAAATCTGAAATGGAATCAAAAACCTCAGTCTCTGTTTCTGCAATGGCATCTGCTGAAAACAGCAATGATGCTAAAGTAAAAGCCATGCAAGTTATTGCAGAACTAAAACAGAGGTTGACAGAACTTGAAAACAGATTCCAAACAATCATGCTCAAACTAGAATCTGGCACCTATTTTGGCAAAACTCCTGGAGGAGATGATGTGACAAACAATTACCATTTAACATTAGATGGTAAGGCAGTCGCAATATCTGATGCAACAACGCAAGTTGATTACTCAGGTGAACTCTTCTTAGAGTCAATATTTGCTAGAGATGGCCAATCCAAATTCAAGGTAACCGGAGGTCATATTGAAATTGATGGTGAGACCTATGAAGTACTGTTTGGAAAGACACGAGCATCCCCTGGTTTCTCAGGTGAAACCAACACCATGGTAGTAATTGCCCATGTGATTGATAATAATCAAAACCCAACTACCGTGAAGTTGCTTGTAAAGGCTGAAAACAATTTTGAAGGGGATTTTGGAACTAGTCCAGAATCCTTCAACGTTGTGATGCCAAGCAGTAAGGTTTCAAGCCAATGGTTCCTTGATGGTTCTGGAAAAGTCACTTTAGTATAATCCCTTTTTTATTTTTCATTTCTGTTTGATAGGAATGTATTCAGGATAATACTGAACAATAATTCTTAAAATATGATATGCATAAAAAATAGAAAATAGGAATAAAAAATCATTATCCCATTCTATAGAGTTTTTTGAGTAATTGTTTTGCCGTGTATTCAGAAGCAATTTTCTTGAAGGTTTTAACTTCTTCTTTCTTTATTGACTCAAATCCACTTTTTTGGGTTTTGTTATTATCAACTTGTAATTTGGCTTTTGTTTTTTCACCAAATGATTTTGGAGATAATTGGCTTACCTTATCAGCTTTTACTGCATAAGCATCTTGTAATGCTGGAGCAATTACGCCAGTAGCCAAGATTGCCATGATAGATATTGCAAAGATTGTTTTCATTATTTCTTTTCACCTCCACCTAGTTGGCTAAGCATAATCACTCAGTTCTTCCATGAAGATCCAAGATAATCCCATAATGTCGCTGCCATTGTAAGATGTATTGGTTGGAAGCGCGTTTTTGGCATCACTTCCAACCTGTTTTGTTGACAGCGTCTGAGTTGGGACAGACTTTTCAACTGTTATTTGTTTCATGGAAATAATTAGTGAAGTTATTATTTGTCGATACCCTGTAATTTGTGGCATGCCATCAAAAGATCAAGGTACAGTTTACGGGAATCTTCATGCCTACAAAATGTACACAAGGCCCACATCTCAGAGATTATTTGGAAGTTATTCTTTCAGAAAAAAACCTGGAATAAAACATCATGAAAATGTTCAACGAATGCTAGAAATCTTGGCATTAAATGGAACACTGACTACATGGGGAATGGCAAAAACGCATATTGACGATTCTGCAGGAATTAGAACTAAAGAAAAAGAATATCGAAGACTGTTGGTAGGAAGGATGGCAAGGGGCAAACATACCATAGGCGTATTGGAAGCAGGACTCGTGGTAAAGGATGGAAAGAGCTATGCAAAAGCACCAGCTGATAAATACAGATTATCATTACACGGGATTTTGTATTGTTTGGATGTTTTAGATTTATCACATAAGCAAATTGACATTATGGCAGAAAAATATTCAAATGTGTTGCCACTAGTTTTTGGAAGATGGGATTACCTAAAATCAAATATTGGAAATGAAGTTTATAGATTAAAAAATTTAGCAGGGGGTTTGTTCATGGATAATATTCAAATTGCAAAGATTTCAAATTTTCCTGTATATGAGTTGATGACATATCTAAATATCAAATACCAAAACAATTTTGAACAGATTGAAGAAAAAGAATTGGCAAATCAAATATCTGCATGGTTTTATACAAACTTACTTGTACCATCTAGATTAAGATCTTCGGGCAAACGTTCTTCATTAGAGATAAAACAATGGAGAAAAATTATTCAAGGGGATTTAAAATTGAAAAAATGGTACTATAATTTTGTAAATGAATCCATAAAATTTTATAATGATAGATTCAATAAATTGAAAAAATTAGAAAACCCATAATCATGCATATTTTGTCACAATTTCTTCGAGTTGCTCAAAAGAATAAGGTTTGTTGATAGTTGTAATTAATGACATATTTTTTGCCTTTAGGTGTTTTTTCTCATCCAGAACAAATGCTGTGATTAGTATGACCTTTGCATTTGAATCAAATTGTTTTATCTTAAAAAATGCATCAAAACCATCCATTTTAGGCATCTTGACATCCATTATGGTCAGATCTGGGCGAATATCTTTGTATTTCACTACTGCTTCCTGACCATCTTCAGCAATAGTTACATCATATCCGATACTTTTAATCAGATATGCAGTATTTTCCAAAAGATCGATGTCATCATCTACTAAAAGAATTGTTTTTTTGGAAGACATGCTGAATTTCAATTTTTATGCATGATAAAACTTTCGAACAGATGTATCATTTAATCCGAGGATGGAAAAATTATGGTGAATCTGGTTGGATTATTTTGATATGATATTGTTCCTTTATGTTGTTCAATTACGTTTTTGCAGGTAGACAAACCCAATCCTGTTCCTTTTTGTTTTGAAGAAACCAGAGGATCAAATATCTTCGGAAAAAGATCCTCAGGTATGCCTGATCCTGAATCTTGAATCTCAATGATTACAGTGGAATCTTTTTGTTCAATCTTGCACTTGATTTCTCCTTTACTTTCTCCAATTGCCTGAATCGAATTCAAGAAAAGATTGATAAAAACAATTTCTAATTTTTGCACATCACATTTTATCTCGATGTCTGAATTTGGAATGAATAATGAGATATTTTTTGGTATGTCCATAGATGCTTTTGCTGATTCTAATAATTTTGTAATTTTAATTGATTTGAGTTCTAACGGTGTAATTCGGACGTAATTTAACACGTCATCTATCTGATGAGTGATTCTATCCATTGCTCGATTCATTCGATCAATAACTTTTTGCAATTCTTCATCAGGTTTTGCATTTTTTTGTAGAATCTCTGCGGATCTCTGAATCGTCGAAAGTGGATTTTTCATATCATGAGCCATACTAGCTGCAAGTTCTCCAATGGCACTTAATCGCTCATGTTTTACTCGCATGTTTGCTTCGGCTAGTTGTTTTTCGGTTTCAACTAATTTTTTGAGATTTTGTGCCATCTTTTCAAAAGAAATACTGATTGTTTTAATTTCATCAATCTTACTATCTGTTGTTTTAATATCAAAATCCCCATTGGATATAGAACTAGCAATTTTTGTCAAGCGTTTTAATGGCAAAGAAACACTTGTTGAAATAAAAAACCCTCCAATTATTGATGCAATCATTCCTAAAATAGACACTAACAAAATTGAATTACGTAATTCTACAAGCTCTTGAACTACTGAGGAACTACTCTGCTCTACAACCACAATCCAATCAAATCCCTCAAAAGTATTGTATCCGGTAGATTTTGCATAAGAAACTAGCTGTAGATCATCTACTGGGTCAACTAATTCAAAAAATCCCACGTCTGCTCCTTGAGAAATGTTTTCAAAGTATTCTACAGGTACGTTAGATCTGAGTATTTGGTTATTTTGATAAATAGAATTTCCTGTTCTGTCTAATAACAAAACATTGTATTCAGAAATCGTAATTATTTCAGAATCCTCGATAAAAGTGCTAAGAAGATCATCAAGAGTGATCACAACACGCAATACTCCGATAAAATTTTCATCAATGTCGTTTACGCTAAATGCAAAATCAATTGAATAACTATCATAATTTTTATTATAATTTACATCTCCGACATATTTGCCTGTATCTCGTGCAGTTTGCCACCATTTTTCATCACTTTGAGAATAATCGGATGTGCCTGATCCTAGAGCAACATTTGCACCATAGGCATTGGTAACAAACAATTCTTCAACGACATCATAGTTGTATTCCTCGCGATAAAATTCTATTGTGTTCACAAGCTCGTCTGTTAGAACCTCATCTGAGACTCCTCCAACAAAAGGAGATAGTTCAGTAAACTCAATTTCGTCTTCTTTTAGATCCAAATACGCTTGAATATCTTCAATTTTTTCAAATTTTTCATTTGACTCAAGCAGTGCAGCATGAATAAGATTCAGATTTGTTAGTTTTTGAAAATCAGATATTCTGTTTTCAATATGTTGATCAATATCTTGCATCATATTGAATGCAAAACCTTCATTTCGTGAGCCCAAAAATTTCTTAATCTCATCTGCACTGAGTTCAAAAGTTACAATACCTACTATTGTAAATATTAAAGAAACTACAAACATAACTGCAATTATCATTACGGAGATTTTCAAGAGATATCCAGCCAAGATCAATGAGATGCGAATTTAAACATCACTAATTTGAATTAAAAAATGGCATACCACAAATTACAAGTTATTGCCATATAACAAAATCCTGTTACTTGTTTCATGAACACTTTGAAAGAAGTATCTTCATTTGACAATTCAAAAAATGAGTCTATCTCTACTGCAACAATCTATTGTCCCACGATAGAATTTGTCAGCTCAAATGATGTGAAAAATATTTCAAAGAATGTTTTTTATGCATGTGCAAATTGTAATGGGCCTTTAATTCCATTATCAATTTGCATATGTTGTAAAAGAGCAGTTACCAGACACTGTGTCAAATGTGGCAAGACTGATGAAACAAAATCACATGATGCTTGTAAAATTTTGATCTCTTTTGGAAATAAAATTGCTAATGAATTTACAAAGGAGGTGAAACAATGAAAAAACAAATAATCGGAAGTTTAACATCAATCCTTGTACTAACAATAGCATTCTCATCAATACAAGTAGCCGAAGCAGTATACCATACAGGTCATGATGGCTCTGTTGAAGAATATTTAGAAAAAGTGGTTGTAAAGCCAATGAAAGGCAAAAAAGATATGTGGACATACATTGTCAAAGCATGTGCAACTGATCATAACTTGGCTATAACAGCTGTAATCTTGAAATCAGATATTGATGAAAAAGTTCTTGGAGTAAATAAAACCATCAAGAAAGGTGAGTGCTCAACATATGGTGCTACAATGAATGCAAAAGATGGTAAAACTTTGGGTGCAGAATTAATTGAAAAACACGAGGCACTTCAAAAATTCAATGATGCACTAAACAGTGATTCCGCAATTAGTAAGTCTGAACAACAAGAAAGACAAAAAGAAATCACTAAATACAGAATTCTGTTGGGAGGAAGGGTTTAGACTGAAACCTTCCAACATTTTCTTTTTAATTTTTTTACAGTATCATTAGCGTGTAATCTGCTTCCATTTGATCTATTTCAATAAAAATACAGATTTAGGATTAAAAATCGTGCATAGAATAAAGTATCATTGCCACGTTTGAATATTTTTATATTATTTCATATTTTCCGATCAAGATTAATTATGTATTTCATATAGTAAGAACTAAATATTCATCATCAAGGATCTGTACCATGAAAAAATCACTTCTAGCAGGAACTATTATTGCAATAGCTGCATTGACGATGGCAATCGTCCCAGTTATGGCAAATGGATCTAATACAGATATAGTTTCAGCAACTACCGATGGAAATACAGTAACCATTGAAGTAGCAGATGATGTCAAAAACATCAACAAAAAGAGTATGCCAGATGCAGTAGTATTCTATGCAACTAGCATTCCAACACAATCTGAATCAGAAGCAGTAAGAGTAAATGCAGTAGTAATTCACCCTGCTTTCAATGATCATCAGGTTGGAGTTGAGAGATCATCCCCAGTTCAAGGTTACCATCCACACGAAGCAGCATTTGATGGATCTTTTTGTCTTACAGACATTACAAGTCCAGCACTTGAATTTTCAGCAAAGGATCATTTTGTAATCGTTGAAAATGATGAGTGGACAGGATTTGCAGCAACTGGAACAATTGGTCCAAGAGATGAATGTGCATCAGGATTAGGAATTACAAGCATATTTGATACAAACTAATCCTCACAACTTTTATTTTTTATTGTATATTGGAACCAAATTAGAACTTCAGACTTGAATCCGGTCGAATTCAAACTAATGTCAGTCTAATAATTCTTAATTAGTAATTCAAAGTGGCCTGTTCTCTTTTTTGAATTTGAATTAATTGAACGGTTTGCCTGAATCTTGCTTGTCTTCCAGGACTTTCCTGAAAACATTTCTGCAACTTGTTTTGAATCTGAATTGGATAGTAAAACTTTGCATCCCTTGGAATCTAGCTTGTCGCATAGCTCTGCTAGTCTTCTAAGATCCTTGTCAGTAAAGTCCTTGTTTGTGTAACTTGTAAAATTGGCAGTATCACTTACTGGTTGGTATGGTGGATCAAAATACACCAAATCGCCTTTTTTGGCATCTCCCAAAACTGCCTCAAAATCGCGACACTTGATGGCAACCTTGCTTGATTGTAAGATGGTACTAACTGCTCTGAGGTTATCCTCATTTACGATATTTGGATTTGTGTATCTGCCAAGTGGGACGTTGAATTTTCCCTTGCTGTTTACTCTGTATAATCCGTTAAAACAGGTTCGATTCAAAAAGAGCAGTCTTGATGTCTTTTCAATCTCACTTCTTGGGTTTGATTCCCTGACTGAATAATAGTATGATTTTGAATCTTTGTGATAATTTCTCTCGTGATTTTTTAGAGATGATATGAGTTCATCAATTCTGTTTCGAATAGTGGTGTATGCTAAAACTAGGTCAGAGTTCAAATCTGAGATGCTGCATTTTTGAGCATCTCTTTCTGTGAGGATATGAAACAACAATGCCCCTCCCCCGATAAATGGCTCATAATATGTCCCAAAGGATTTTGGCAGATTCTCATTTAGAATTGGAATAAGTTGGCGTTTTCCACCGGCCCACTTTACAAATGGTTTTGGGATTACATTTGATACTTGGGAGTATACTTGTTTCAATAGTTAGTATCACAGAATTTTTTAACACTTAGGGACACAAAAAAAATTGATCTCGAACTAACTTTTTCCTAGTTGAGTGAGAGCTTAAATACAAACTTCGTAATTTCGTGATTTTTGTGAAATTAATTCTGAAGAAATTAAAAAGCTTCGAACGGGATCCGGACCCGCGACCTTTACCTTACCAAGGTAACGCTCTACCAGGCTGAGCTATCGAAGCACAAATTCACCCTGTAGAAAATCCTTATAATTCTTCATTATCTTGACAAAATCTCTAAACTGTTAAATTTCACACAGATTTCTACCCTTTTGGAGGAGTAATCAAGCCTGGCCAAAGTAAGCGCATCTTGTGCTTTTGGACATGCAGGACTTAAGATCAAATAATGGGTGATCCTGTCTCTCAGGAGTTCGTGGGTTCAAATCCCACCTCCTCCATACAACTATTTTGAATGTTTGATTCCTCTGGCGTTAAGGACTTCGTAGACTTCTGGTATGGACCATACATAACCTACATGTACACAATCCTTTTCATCACAGAGCTGGCAGAACAACTCTCCTTTCTGAACTGCAACTTCGGCAATTCTGTTTTTGATGTTGTCTTTTAGAATAATTCTATCATCATCGACTGAAATCTTTTCAATCTTTGGAGCATATCTTGCAAAGGTCTTGTCCTTTTGCATCATCTCCTCTAACATGTAAGTAACATAACCGGAGAAACTATTGACGCCTTTCATTGCAAGGTCGTCTTTGCTCTTTTGATAAACCTCATTGAATTTATCATAGACGCTTTCTGAAACTGTGATTGATTTGAATCCGGCTTTTGGCATTACTTTTCCCTTACCGTACTTTAAGGTACCCATCTATATAAGATTTTATTTTTACGGTACTGTCAAGTCCATGGGACAAATTCTCCCTGTCAAGGGTCGGGACATAGTTTTATCGAAAACCGTCAAATGACAAATAAAATCACAATTAACTTAACTTCATCACTGTAATGTTATGTTTATTGTTCACACCTGAACTATTCCAAAACTACATGATTCTTGAAATATTAGTTATGATAATGTATTGTATGGAAGATGTAATGATTTTGAAGAATATGCTTGTTCAGGCACAGTGTACATCTTTAGTTTACTTTATCACTGAAATGTAAAGCTAATTTCATAACTATTTTATCGAATTCCGTAACGGATTAACGGCGGTATGCCGTTGTTGAGAAAATTTCCCTTTTCAAATACTTCTCTTAGGTACTGTGACCTTATAGGTTGATTTTCTACTTGTTACCTTTCGGTTGATCAAGAATCGCTTATTTTTTTGGTGTGGCTTGGATCATTCTTGACGGCTTCCTTAATTCTGTTTTCAAGTTTCGTAATGTGTGACTTTTTGCATTTGATACTACAAAATCTGTCTGCTCCCTCAAATTCTTCTTTACAGTAACTGCAAACCTTTGCCAATACCCTCTCGATTCAAACCCAATTACAACCATACAAAAATGATTGGATATTTTCCCAAAATTGGAATGTTTGCTCTTGGTTTAAATTCAAAATTTTTGCCACTTGGTTTCTATGCGAATTTGTGACAAATGCGAGACAATAATCACAAGCGACCTTGTACCAAATTGTCCCATCTGCAACAATGTGTTGCCTTTGCACATATTTGACAAGGTTGAAAATTAAATCAGATAATCAATAACCATCAAAGTTATTCTAAAACCCAACTTTGTGATTTTCTTCACTATTCTCTAATTTCCGTAAATTAGTGTATCAGAGTAACTTACCATAACTTACGCTAATTTACGCTAAGTTACACTAAGTTACGTTAATTACAAAAAGTTACGCAAAACTACGATAGTACACAGTGTAAATTACGTAAAGTTCACCGTAGTTACACTGTAGTTACAGAAAGTTACGTGTAATTTACAGTGATTACGGATTAAATTGGTCTCATTTTTACGCTCAATTTCATTAAATTAGATTGAATTACACTAGTTTACAGTAGTTTAATGTAGTTTAATGTGATTTAATGTGATTTAATGTGGTTTAATGTAATTCACGTTAAATTACGCTGCTTTACGTTAATTACAAAAAGTTACACAAAATTAGAACTTGAGAAAAATCAGTCTTTATACGATACCATCATCCAAGAGCAATAATGGGCAAAGGATATTCCACTGAAAAGATTCGAGAAAAACTGATTTCAGTTTTGGATGGCTCTGAATCCGGAATGTCTGGTGTGGAGATTTCAGAACAAATGAAAGTAAACAGAATCACCATGACAAAGTATCTCAAGGTATTTGCAGCAGAGGGATTGGTCCGACAAAAAAACATTGGAAATGTTACCTTGTGGTTTTTAGAACCTGGTCAAGAATCTTTCAACTTTCCTGATGATTATTTCAAAGTGGCACCTCAATACCTTGATTATCTGATTAAAGGAAATGAGGACCAAGTATATTCTCTGATTCGAAACTGTCTTCATTCAGGAGCTTCTGTGAATCGCTTGATAATGGAAGTGATTTATCCTGCAATAGACTATGTGAGGAGTATCTTTGATGATGGAAAAATTGGCACTGCTGAGCAAAACCTTCTCAGAACTACAATTTCAAAATCTCTTCAAATATTAAATCAGATTCCAATAGTTGCTGATTCTAAAAAAAACATAGTTGTCATTTCAGCTGATTTTCAAAGCAGCCTTCTTGCAGAGGCAGCATCTACCGTATATCATTCAGATGGGTGGAGGGTTTCTCATTTGGGAGACATGTCTTCTGCTATCAATGTCTTGTTTGATCTTGATTTTCAAAAACTGGTAGGTAAAATCTGGAAACAAAAACCTGGAATTATGATTGTACTTGTTTTTTCACAAACTGAGGAAGGGCTGAACTTTTTTGCTGACTCTATTAACCCAACCAAAGAAAAATCTGGCAAACGAATGAAATTAATCCTTTGTGGAATTCCTTCTAAAAAATCAAAAAATAACTCTGACCTTGTTTCAGATAAATTAGATGAAATTATTCAGTGGTCCCAAACAGTATATCAAAATCTAAAGTAATGGGCCCGATGAGATTCGAACTCATGACCTTTCGATTATCAGTCGAACGCTCCAGCCAAGCTGAGCTACGAGCCCACGATCAAACCTCTAGGCCAGAGTCATTTAAGTCTAATTTTCTTTCCACTTGATTGAACAACCAATAGATGGATCAAAGTCTTTTTCTATTTTTTCTCCATCCAATAATTTTTGCATGTTGTTAATCATGGTCTTCTCGGTGGCAGTATCCTCTGGTTTCATTGCGTTGTCAATTCTTCCATGGAACACTAGCTGTTTTTGGGCATTAAACAAGAATGGGTCTGGAGTACACATTGCACCATATTTCTTGGCAACCTCTTGTGTTTCATCTACCAAATAATCAAATCCAAATCCTTTCTCTTTTGCAGTCTCTTTCATTGCCTCAAAACTGTCTTCAGGATAATCAGTTGAATCATTGCTGTTGATTCCAACAATTGCAATATCTTTTCCAAACTTTTCATACAACTCGTTTAGGGCATCAACTTTTGCCTTTACATATGGGCAATGATTACACATGAAAATCACCAAAATTCCTTTGTAATTGGAATAATCATTTAGGGAATGTTTCTTGTCATCAATTCCCAATAACTCAAAGTCAGGTGCAATATCTCCTGCTTTTAGCTTGACTTGAGATTCTAAAAGTACCATGAGAAAATTTTCTTGCTTTCAAATAAAATCCTTGCCAAGAAGACAACAATTAAAATCTGCAGATTAATCAAACCTCGTGTGGGCCGGTAGTATAGCCTGGTAGTATACCCGCCTTGCACGCGGGGGGTCACGGATTCAAATTCCGTCCGGTCCACTTTTTATATCGTCGATCTATGCTGGATTTCAGACTGCTGGATGGATTTAAATAGGAAGAGTTTCCGTTTTTCTCATGGCAAGCGCAGCAGATGGATGGCCTGTGTTCATTCCACTAATTGTTGGTTTAGCTCCAGGATTAATTTACTGGTTAGCAATTACCGCTTTACTAGTGTAAACTAGGTTAAACGATGTTACCTTTCTTGTTCACTATATGATATGTTACAGAAAATTAATCCCTTATCTCAAGTAAATCTGATGCAAAAACTAATTCTAAGTGCATTTTTTGATTTTACTTTAATTCCCTTTTTCACAGGTCGTATAACTTCGTATAATGTATGCTATACGAAGTTATTACGATACATGAAAATTAGTCTTTATACAATACCTTCATCCAAAAGCAATTATGGGTAAAGGGTATTCTGAGGAAGAAATTCGAGAGAAGCTGATTTCAGTTTTGGATGGTTCTGAATCTGGAATGTCTGGAGTAGAGATCTCTGAAAAAATTGGAATCAATAGAATTACCATGATAAAATATCTCAAGATCTTTGCATTAGAAGGACTGCTCCGACAAAAAATATTGGAAATGTCACATTTAGAAGGGAATCTAGAAGAGATGACAGAAGAGAGTCTCGTAGAGACGATAGATATTCCAGAGACAGTAGACGAGACAGCAGAAGAGATTCTCGCAGAGATGAATCTCGCCCTAAATCCAAGACTGACCGATTATTGAAAAAACAAGAGAGTTTCTTTTCTGATGGTTCTGACAAATTTTATCAATCACTAAAAGAGAAATTATTTGAAATTCTAGGTGGAAAAGTTTGCTCTAGTTGTGGATTTAGAGATGAACGAGCATTAGGATTTAGTCATATTTCTGATGATGAGACATTTGATAGTATTAGACGTGGAGGTGCTGCTTCGTCTTGGGGAAAATATATCTCAAAACCAGAACTTGCACGAGATGAACTCAAGGTATTGTGCTTGAATTGCAATGAAATTAGACAACCTATTGTAAAACCTAAGGAACAAAGATCACAATCTAAACGTAAAAAAGTAAATTTTTCCCACGATGATCCAAAATCATCTTTGAGAATTTATTAACACTTTAATTATAATAATTTTGAATTCAAATTATGAATGGTGACTTTAAGGCATTGGGAATTTCTCTAATTGCAGTAGTTGGGGCAGTAGCCCTCTGGGCCATTTTTGGTCAATAGATTCAGCCCTTAACAATCTCCACTTGATTTTCACGAATTTTTGTGGAGATTATTTTGTGCTCTTTGTCAATTACTGACTGAGTAAAATCTGCAAATTCTTCTACACTTACTTCGCTTTCAAGCAAAATGCTGTGAGCTGATTTATCTTTTAATGATATCACTAGTTCGTTTTTTACGATATTTAGAATTCCTGTAATGAATGTCTCTTTACCATCTTTGATGAAAATAAGACTGGCTAATTTTTCAGCCTCATACTTGTCTTCACATGTAACTGTTATCTTCATTTATTCTCAAAAAGAAATTCTTCTATCTGTTCTTTTGCTTTTTCACGTTTTTCTTGATGTACTGCCAAGAACTCATTCATTTTTTCAATTAGTATTGCTTTGAGTTCTCCGGAAAGTAATTTTCCTGATTTGTAGTCGTCATAAATTGATTTTAGTTTGTTATCGTCTGGTTCAAAAAATATTCTAAGATATTGATATGATACATCAATGTCTGGATTTCCACCAAGCTTTCTATGTTGTTCAAGATCTGGTTGTCCTCCTGAAAATGCATATTTGTTAATCTTCTTTTTTACAACATTTGGAGCATCTGTTGTGTAAACTGTTCCATTCTCATCTGACGCTGACATTTTTCCTCCTGGTCCCTCTAATGCTGGAATCATTATGTTGTGAATTAATGCTGGTTTTGGTTTTCCAATCTTTGGTGCAATGTCTCTTGTAAGTCTAAAGTGAGGATCTTGGTCAACACCTAATGGAATCAAAACTGGTTTGTCTTCAATAAAACATGGAGCAGACTGCAATGATGTGTAAAAAATCATGCCAATATTAGTCTCATTTGTAAATCCAAAAGTTGCTTTAGTGTTTGAGAAATTAATCTTCTTTGCAACTTGAGCTGCTATTGGATAAAGTGTTTGAATATTTCTTGTGTTGATTATGATTTTTGTTTTGTCAGGTTTGAAACCTAATGCAATTAAGTCTAGTGCGTTCTCATAAGCAAATTTTCTTGTTTCCTCCAAAGTCAAGTTTGGTTTTGAATAGAACTTTTCATCATCAGTGAGCTGAAAATACATGTTAACATCAAACTTTTCTTGAAGCCATTTTGCAAAAACCCATGGAACCAAGTGACCAATATGGGTGTGACCTGATGGACCTCTTCCAGTGTATAGGAAAAATTTGTTACCTTTTTCATAATCATCAAGAATTCTATTCATTTCTCTGTGCGAGAAGAAAATACCTCTTCTTAGCATGAAATGGTCTTCTCCAGTAATCTTCTTGATTCTCTCATTTAGTTCTGAAGAGATTTTTTCAGTTCCAAATTTTTTGATTAATTTATCGTAATCGATATCTCCTTCAACATGCCAAGGAGTAACAATAAAGTCATCAGCTGACATTCAATTTGACTTAGGTTAAGGTTTAAAAAGTCTTTTTCGAACTTTCACTATTGTCACAGGTTTTTCATGATATTGAAAAAAAATCATTACATCGCTAAAAGAGAATCCAAAACAAACTCCAGAAAGTCTTGAAAAATCTACTAATCTTTCCCCTGACCAAATTAGACGTGGAATTGAATGGCTAAAATTAAAAGAACTTGCAAATGTTGATGAGACTAAAACAAGTATTGTTAGTTTAGGAAAAAATGGAAAAGAATCTTTTCAAAAAGGATTGCCTGAAAGAAGACTGCTAGATCTGCTAAAGACCAAATCAAAATTATCTGATTTACAGCAAGAACTAGGAGCAGTGTTTGGGCCTGCAATGGGGCTTGCAAGAAAAAATAATTGGGTTGAAGCAACCTCTGATGAAATTTCTCTGAAAAATCCTCCATCGGTTTTACCTGGAGAAAAATCTCTAAAACAAATTGGTGAGAAAAAACTTCCAGTTGATGAACTGAATAAGGACGATCTGTCAGGACTTTTGAGACGCCCTGACTTTGTTATAGAAGAAGTAGTAAAGACTAGAGAAATCACTCTAACTGATTCTGCAAAATCGCTTAACCTTGATGATTCTTCTGGAGGGATTGATGTAGAAGCTAAAGTTCCTGAAGTTTTTGTTGCCAGAACTCATCCTCTAAAAGACACTATTGATGAAATTCGTGAAATCTTTGTTACATTGGGATTTTCAGAAATTTATGGAAATATGACTCAATCAAGCTTTTGGAACTTTGATGCGTTATTTACTCCTCAGGATCATCCTGCTCGGGAACTACAAGACACGTTCTATCTTGACGGTATTTCTGACAAAAAAATCGCAACTCCCCAACAAATTAGAAAAGTTTCTGATTCTCATAAAAAAAATTGGAGATACCAATGGGATATTAATGAAGCACGTAAGATGGTTTTACGAACTCATACTACCTGTGTTACAATCAAGCATCTTGCAGAAACAAAACCTGATGAGGCCAGAGTATTTTCGTTAGGTCGTGTTTTTAGAAATGAAAAAGTAAGTTACAAACATCTTGTAGAATTTAATCAAATTGAAGGCATTGTTGTTGGAAAAGACGCTAACCTACGAAACTTGATGGGAATTCAGCGAGAATTTTACAAAAGAATTGGAATTACAAAGATAAAGTTCTGGCCAACATTTTTCCCATACACTGAACCCTCACTTCAAACGATGGTGTATAATGAAAGATTGGGAAAATGGGTTGAACTATTTGGAATGGGAATCTTTAGACCTGAAGTTACAAAACCACTTGGTATAACAAAACCTGTTTTGGCATGGGGTGGTGGCATTGAAAGAATCGCCATGCTAAAGTATGGTTTGGATGATGTAAGGGAATTTTACAATAACAATTTGAATTGGCTTAGGAGTGCAACAAAATGCCAGTAGTTGAATTATCTTATTCCAGTCTTCAAAAACTAATTGGAAAGGCATCAAAAAAACAAATTGCAGAATCGTTACCCTTTCTAGGATTAGATATTGAATCTGAAGACAAAGATCTTGTTAGAATAGAATACAGTCCAAACAGACCCGATTACTCTACTGATTTTGGAATTGCACTTGGAATGCAAGGATTGTTGGGATTAAAAACCGGTGCAATCAAACTAAAAATCAAAAAATCAAAACAATATGCAATTTCTGTAAAACCTGATGTTTCTAAAGTGAGGCCATATGTGACTGGAATTGTTGCAAAAAATGGAAAAGTTGATGATAAAACCATCAAACAACTCATGGCAATGCAGGAGGATCTTCATTTTGGTATTGGAAGAAAGAGAAAAAAATCCTCAATTGGAATTCATGATTTAGATAAAATCCAATTTCCTCTAGTCTATACCACAGTTGACAGAAAACACACCTTCACACCATTAAATTCAGACAAAGAATTGTCAATAACCCAAATTCTTGAAACAACTGATGTTGGAAAAGACTATGGTAATTTGCTTGCAAATTCTACAAAAATGCCTTTGATACTTGATGCCAATAAGAAAACTGTATCATTTCCTCCAATAATCAATGCTGCAGTAACTACTGTAACTACAAAAACAAAGAATCTCTTTGTTGAGGTTACTGGAATAAACAAAGCCGATGCTGAAGACATGTTATCTGTAGTTGCAACAATTCTGCAAAGTGCCGGATTCTCTTTGGAATCTGTCCAAATCTCAGGTGCAAAAAACTCTTCTCCAAAACTTGCTGAAAGAAAAATAACTGTTAGTCCAGCATTGATTAATCAAACACTTGGCCTAAACCTAAACACTTCAAAAATAATCTCTTCACTAAAAAAATCAAGACTAGATGCATCTGCTAAAGGCAAGAACATTGTCTGCACAATCCCTGCATATAGATTTGATATTTTTGGTCCTATGGATTTAGTTGAAGAAGTTGCTTTAGGATATGGAATTCAAAACCTTGAACCAACTTTATCTCCTTCTCAAACACTTGGTCAAACAAATCCAATATCACTACAACTAAAATCTCTTAGTCAAACAATGATAGGACTTGGATATCTTGAAGCATTGAATTCTAGCTTGACTAGTAAAAGAGTTCTTTATGATATGGCTAACAGAGAACCAAATGAAATTATCTCTGTTCTTGATTCAAAAAGTCAAGAGCACACAATTTTACGTGATTCTATTTTACCTGGATTGCTAGAAAATCTTTCAAAAAATATTCATGAATCATATCCTCAGAAATTATTTGAAACTGGAACTGTCTTTTCTTTAAATGATCCTATATCTGAAAAAATCAATCTTTCTGCAATTAGTGCTCATCAAGACACAAACTTTACTGAAATAAAATCTGTCCTTCAATCTGCACTAAAGACAGGATTTGGTTTAGACATTAAAACAAAAACTACTGAACATCCCTCATTTGAAAAAGGACACTGTGCATCTGTGATTATAGACAATCAATCAGTTGGTGTTATTGGCGAAATAAGCTCTAAGATTATTGAAAATTATAAAATCCGTGTACCTGTAGTTGGATTTGAAATATCCTTATCTGAGTCCATTCTCAAATCGCTTTAGAAAAGATAATGCCAGTAGTATAATCCCTCCAACAAAAATTCCCATTCCTGCAAAAAATTCAATTATCATTCTTTGATGAATTCTCTTTTTTTCTTCATCAAGCAAATAATATGATTCAGAATCCATATTTTCTAAAAACTGGATCTGTGGATAATCAAAAATTATGATTGTTGTTCCTAAAATTAAAACAATTATTCCGCTAAAAAACAGCGTTTGGTTCTTTATTCTCATCAATGGTTTTTAGTAGGATATGCTCTATTATTAATCGCCCAAGAGCAGGCACGAAGACGGATTAGGATGATGTCGATCGTAATGATACCAATGATTTCTAATTCACCCAGTCGTGCTACATTATGGGCAACCCCGGTTTCAGAACCCAAGGAGGTTTTGGCTAAAATACCAATGAGATTGTGCGAGTCAGAACCGGGGAACATTTTGTTTTTTACATAAACCATAAAGCATCCCTTAATGATACGAAATTTGAAATGGTAAACTATTGGCTTGCAAAACAAGAACCATCCGGGCCTAGAGGATATCCGTTTGAGCAACTAAAAAAAGACAAAACCACTGTTTGGGATGGAGTCCACAACAACCTGGCACTAAAACACATGAAAGAAATGAAACCTGGTGATCTTGTCTTGTTTTATCATACAGGTACTGAAAGACAAGCAGTAGGAATTATGCAAGTTACTTCCAAACCTTACTCTAATCCAAAAGAAGACGTTGAGCGTTTTATCGTCGTTGATGTAAAATACAAGAAACCACTAAAGCGCCCTGTAACCCTTGATGAAATGAAAAAAATAAAAAATTCAAAGATTGGGAACTGATACGAATTTCCAGATTATCTGTGATGCCTGTTCCAAAGCCAATCTGGGATGAGATTTTAAAGATCTCTCAAAGCTAAACGTAATCGGTTTATTGATATAGTCGATTTATGTAATTACACCATGGCAACAGCTTATGTGTTAATCAACTGTGAACTAGGTTCTGAAGAGGCAATTATACAGCAACTAAAGGGCCTAGAAGGTGTTAAGGAAGTTCATGGAACTTTCGGCGCATATGATATTTTGGCCAAGATCGAATCTGATACCGTTGAGAAACTCAGAGAAACAATCACTTGGAAAATCAGAAAAATTGAAAAGATTCGTTCAACACTAACCCTTATGGGTATTGAAGGCCAGACATAACACCCTTTTTTCTTATTATGATTCTACACTTTATTTTTGTAGTAAAAGAAGAAGAACGCGAAAAGCGACAATTTGAGTTTGAATATGTCAAAAAAATGAGCCAGTTCTTCAAGGTATGGATTAAAGAAAAGTTTGGCAAGGATTATGAAGTTAGATGTGATGAAATGATCACAAAGCCTACGAGTATCTTGCAAAGACTTGACACACATACTCTGTTGCGTGATCATGACCAAAGAGGAAAAGACATCTATCATTTCTATCTGACTCATTTCAGACCAATGTGGACTGACTGTACATGTGAAGGATATCATTCTGAAAATTTTGGAATGGTCTTTTGGCAACCACTAAAAGAATCAGATGATGAATTGTTCCTTGCAGAAAAAAATTGTACTACTGTATCTCATGAAATACTTCATGAACAATTAAGACAACTAGGACACAAAAAACATCCTAGAGAAGTTCATGATATCTGGACAAAACATCTCTTTGAACAATTAGAATTTGAACAGTATGATGAACATTTCAAAAGAACTGACGGAAAACCAATGTTTCTAACAATGGACACTTCAGAACTAAAATTGTGATTTTTTAAATTAACACTTTGTTACAGAGTAGATATTATTTTCAAAGTTTGCAGTTTTGAAATCTAATTTGTTTTCAGGATCATCATCTCTTGATTTGCTCAATTCTTCCAATTCAACTAGTGCGTCTCCTCTAAATCCTACTGATGAGCCATAAATTGCATCAGTTAGCATGGTCCCATGATCACCTTTCTTGATATCATCTACCATTTCATAGAATCTTGATGTTTCTTTCTTGTTTACTGGATTGCCAGTTGCTTTGTTGTATGCAACTGCGATATACATTCCGTTATTTTTAACTGCAACAGGAATTTTGTGATTTTTGCCTGTTGCACCAGGAATTGTTTCATTAACTAAAACTTCGCATTTGTGGTACATGCTTGAGACATATGCATAGAATCTGTACTGGGCATATTTTCCTGCATCATCTTCTTCACAACCTACAAACACTTTATGCAATAATTCTAATGCATCATCATTCATACTTTGTAATCTGTCATCTATTCTTCCTCTTTCTAGAAGCTCTGACTTGCACTCTTTGGCAACAAGTACCAAAATGAAATCAGGTAAATTGTAATTTTTCAAGGCTGCAACAAATGCACCTGCTTGAGACATACCAAATTTTGGGAAACCCTTATTGACCATTTTTACACCTCAATTCTAAAAACATGTAACTCCCCAACAATGAAATAGAAAGCTGCTTTTGGCTTATAATTGTTAAGAATTTGCATGCCTAATGCGTTTATTTTCCAATTTTCTAATTGTAAATATTAAATTCGGGATGCATTCTTTGCATACTGTGAATGTTGATTCTACTCCAGAACTTGTTTCCGGTGTTTATGCTAAATTAAAAGAAAATATCGCCAAATTCCGTAATGTTACTGGCAGACCACTAACACTTACTGAAAAAATCTTATCAGGACATTTTAATGAAATTGATGATACAAATTTCGCTGGTGGGAAAGACTATGTCTTTTTGAAACCTGACAGAGTTGCATTACAAGACGTAACAGGACAAATGGTAATGTTGCAGTTTATGCAAGCTGGACTCAAACAAACATCTCTGCCAACAACTGTACACTGTGATCATCTGATTCGAGCTGAAGTACAAGGAGATGTTGACATGAAAGTCTCCCTTGATGAGAATAGTGAAGTGTTCAAATTCTTGCAATCAGCTGCTGCAAAATACGGATGTGGTTTTTGGAAACCAGGTGCCGGAATCATTCACCAAGTGGTTCTTGAAAATTATGCTTTCCCTGGTGGATTAATGATTGGAACTGATTCACACACTCCAAACGCAGGTGGATTGGGAATGATTGCAATAGGTGTTGGTGGACTGGATGCAGCTGAAACAATGGCCGGACTGCCTTGGGAATTACTGTACCCAAAAAGAATAGGTGTAAAATTAACAGGTGAGCTAAACGGCTGGACTGCTCCAAAAGATATCATTCTAAAAGTAGCTGAAGAACTTACAGTTTCAGGTGGAACCAACTCCATTGTTGAATACTTTGGTCCTGGAACAAAATCAATTAGTTGTACTGGAAAGGCAACCATTACCAACATGGGTGCAGAGATTGGTGCAACATGTTCTATCTTCCCATATGATGAGAGAATGGAAACTTATCTAAAACATACAAACAGAAGTGACATTGCAGAACTTGCAAATCAGAACAAAGATTCCCTTGTAGCTGATCCTGAAGTTGAAGAAAATCCTGAAAAATTCTTTGATAGGGTAATTGAAATTAACCTCTCGACTCTGGAGCCTCACATCGTAGGGCCTCACACCCCTGACTTGGCACGTTCCATTTCCAAACTAGCTGATGATGTAAAATCAAATGATTATGTTGATCCAATTTCTGTTGCACTAATTGGAAGTTGTACAAACTCATCATATGAGGACATGTCAAGGGCTGCAAGCTTGGCAGAGCAAGCAAAACAAAAAGGAATCAAGGCAAAAATTCCATTACTAGTTACTCCTGGTTCTGAACAAATTCGAGGAACAATCGAACGTGATGGACAAATGGATTCTCTAAAAGACATTGGTGCAACTGTTCTTGCAAATGCATGTGGTCCATGCATTGGTCAATGGAGTAGACCTGAATTAGATAATGATGAGAAAAATACCATAGTCACAACCTTTAACAGAAATTTCCCTGGACGAAATGACGGACACCGCAACACACTGAACTTCATTGGAAGTCCTGAAATGATTATTGCACTTTCTTTAGGCGGAAGACTATCCTTTAATCCACTAGTTGATGAATTGACTGCAGCTGATGGAACAAAGTTCAAACTAGAGCCTCCAAAACCTGCTCCTGAAGTTCCAGAACGGGGATTTATGAGACCTGAAGGAATCTTTGTTGCACCACCTGAGAATTCTGATGATATTGAAGTAATTATTGATCCTAACAGTAAACGACTCCAAAAACTCGAACCTTTCCCAAAATGGGATGGCAAAGACTTTGAAGAGCTTCCAATAATGGTAAAAGCTAAAGGAAAGTGTACAACAGACCATATCTCTCCTGCAGGTGCATGGCTTTCTTTGCGAGGACACTTGGATAATCTTAGTGATAACATGTTGCTAGGTGCAGTTAATGCATTTGATGATGAAGTTGGCAAAGGCAAGAACATTCTAAATGGCCAGCTTGAACCATTTTCAAGCATTGCAAGACAGTACAAAGAAAAACAGATGAGATGGGTGATAATTGGCGATAACAATTACGGTGAAGGAAGTAGTAGAGAACATGCAGCAATGACTCCTAGGTATCTGGGATGTGCTGCAGTAATTACAAAAAGCCTTGCTAGAATTCATGAGACGAATCTGAAAAAACAAGGTTTGTTGGCATTGACATTTAGCAACCCTGATGATTATGAAAAGATTCTCGAAGATGATAAAATTAGTTTGGTTGATTTGGATAATCTGCAACCCCACAAACAAGTCAAATGTATCATTACACACAGTGATGGAAACAAAGAAGAAATCATGTTGAATCATTCTTACAACCAATCTCAGATTGAGTGGTTCAAAGCTGGTTCTGCTCTTAATGTTTTGAGAAATAAATAAGATTCTAAAACTTCAATTTCTTATAATTTGATTTTGAGGGTATTGAACTAAAACATCTATGCTCTATGAGAGAACTAAAAATGACCCAAAATAGTATCTGGAATTTAACAGATTAGTAACTAACCATGATATTTAATTAAATGAATTTTATCTGGTTGATGACAAATTGTGGAACATCTACAAACCAAATCTTCTCAAAAGATTTTGAATTAGTTAAATCATTCATTCACAGGTTGTGAAAATAAGAAACTTTAATTATTTTTGACTTTTAACAAATTCACTTGTCTGGCATAGATTTAAAAATTACAAAAGCTGAAAGACTAAATCCTAAAGAAATATCTGCATTGTTCATTCCCTCACTTGATTTTTCCAAAATTATTGATAGGGATACTGTGTATCTTATGGGGCCAAAAGGGGCAGGCAAATCCATGGTATTGAATTATCTTTCATTTCCAGTTCAAATTGAACGATTTAATCAGGAAAAATTGAATGACTATGACAAATCTTATCTGGGAATTTATCTTAGGTGTAACGAACATTATTTCGGCAGTGAAAAAGAAATTCTTGATGAACATGGAAATCCTCAGAACATTTGGAAAAAACGTTTTGTTCATTTGTTTAATCTGACTGTTTGTGAAATTCTAACAAAACAATTAGCGTTGATTAAAGAAAAAAATTTTTTTGTTGTTACTAATAATGAAGAGGAGACTGTATGTGATGAAATAAAAGAAATTTTTAGTTTGACATCCGAATCAAAGTTTCACGAAATCAGAAAAGCTATTAGGGCCAAAATTAGAGATATTCGAAAAACAAACATAACCAGTACGATTGTTGAAGAATGTACAGACACCTCACAGTTAGCCGAAATTCAGAATTTTTTACAAGAATCAATAAAGGAGTTTGAAGAAAAGATGCTGGTAGTTTTATTAGATGAATATCATGAATTAAGTGAATACCAACAAAAAGTACTTTCAGACATCATTTCGGTAAGAAAACCCTTGTTCAAAATAGCATCATTGCCTGTAGGACTAACAACATCTCGAGTTACAGGTGGTATGTATTTGGATTTTTCACAAGACTATCAAGTTGTAAATATTGGAGCACGTAATGTTACTCCTGGTTCCCCTGAACAGACTGAACTGCAAAAATTCTTTAAACTTATGGTGAATAAGAGATTAGAGAATACTGGTACCACTATTGAGGAATTATTAGACGGAGAACCAAAGTCTTCGAAAAATGAAGATGAAAAACCAGATTATTCTGGATTGACTAATTTTGTTATTTTATCTGGTGGAAATGCTAAAACCTTTTTGGATTTACTTTACATGACAATCTCAAAGTGGGATGGGAGTACGCGGTATATTCCTCGTAAAGTTCAACAAATTGCTGTAAAAGAATTTGCACGTGAACAAATGGATGGAATTGATTATATTCCTGCAATCTCAGTTTATCTATTTCGTGCATTAATCCTCAAAATAGGATTATGGTTCCAAAATTATCTTAGAAATACTAAAAGAAATTATTTACAGATAGGAATCAAAGATCCAGAGAACATCTCAAAAGAAACTCTTGAAATTCTGTCTATTGCAATCAAACGTTCTTATTTAATGGCTCCTTCTTTCGAGAGATATTCTAGAGATAAGATTAAACTATTGTCCATCACCCTCAACAACGATTTACTGCCTTACTTTGATTTACCGCTTACCACTCATCAAGTCAAAGAAATAACTGCACAAGATTTAGAAAATTTAGTAGATAAAAGAAGTATTATTTCAGGCACAAAAATAGAATTTGGCGAAAAGAAAATTCAACCCATACAATCTTCAGAAACTTTAATTCCGCATTTGGGTGTAGTTGATGAAATTGTAGACCATATTAAAAAAGATGAATTAGCAATTTTCATTGGTTCTGGATTGTCTACAGAACTTGGATATCCTACAGGAGGAGAATTAGCACGAAGTATTGCAAAACATTTTCGTATTGAATATACAGGAGAGGATCTATCTACCATTGCAGAAAGAGCAATTACAAAAAGAAGCAGAGTAGATGTCATTCGATTTATCAAATCAGTATTAGAACAATCAAAACAAAAGGAATCTAAATCCTATAGTAAATTGGCAGATTTAGGGGTAAAGATAATTTTTACAACTAACTGGGATACTTCGATAGAAGATGCTTTGTCTAATAAAGGTCACAAAATTCAAAAAATAACACGAGATGAATCAATTCCATTAGCTACTAACGACTGTACTTTAGTTTACAAAATTCATGGAGATTTTAACAATCCAGAAATGTTTGTAATTACAGATGGAGATGTTTTAGATGAAGACAATACAAGACCCGGAATAATTAATGCACTTAAAGATACATTCCTACGAAAGAATTTCCTGTTTATAGGGTATAGTATGTCCGATCTAGACTTCAAGACAATTTTTCATTTAATAAACAGACATCAAGGGGAATTCAAACTTACATCATATGCAACAGTTCTTGAAGGACCAATTGAAAAGATGAATGTTCTCAAAGCAAAAAAGATCTTACCTTTGAATATTAGAGGAGATGTTTTGATTAGTTCAATTCATGAAAAACTAGTAGGGGGGTCAAAATGAGTGTGCTAAATCAACAAATCAAAGAAAATTACGATCTTTTGATAATCTCGGCAGGGTTTGAAGATAGGACATTAGGAAGTTTGGAAAAAATAAAGGGCAAAACAACTGTAAAAAATGTAATCCTAAATTTATTCCATCCAGAAGAACCAAAATTAGAGAAAAAAATAAAGAAAATCAAAATCGCATGATGGTAATACTGCAGGAAATAGTAGAAGGAGAAATAATTACGATTAATAATGAACCAGATAATCCAAAGCGATTTAATGAAACAATAAATGCATATGTGAAAAACAGTGAAAGCATTCTGATCGATATTACATCATTTACCAGGTTGTTCTTGTATTCCCTTTTGAACATAACTTTACTTCACAACAAGCAATCAGACATTCTTTACTCAGAGCCACAAGAATACACAATGAATTTTTCACAAGGTTTAGAAAAAATAATCATTCTTCCAAACTATCCTGGTATTCCTGATCAATCAAAAAAAGTCTTAATGATTATGTTTTTGGGATGGGAATCACGTAGGGCAGAATCTGTTGTAGAAGAATTTGACCCAGATCTTTTAATCACATTTTACGAGACGTCGCAAAACAATGAACGGGAGAAATGGAATGCAATAACAATAGAGCAGTGTAAAAAACTATTAGAAAGTTCAGAAACCAATTCTGTTTCTGCATTAACTCCAAATGAAACTATTGCTAAACTAGAGGAGATTTATGAAGTACATCATGATGAGTACGATATTTGTATTGTTAACATAGGCCCTAAAAGCCAGTGTTTAGCAATTGCAGAATTTTCTCAAAATCATGAAGATGTTCAAGTATTATACCCTAAACCATACAAATGGACACAAGAGCTTCCTGAAGATGAAATAAAGGACCCAGTATCATCAGGCATAGGAAGAACATTTTTCTTTCAGTATCCATTAATGCACAAATAATTCTTAACCACGGAATCTCCGAACTAAAAGGAACTAGTGTCTTGAAATGTAACATGAAAAGTAAGAAATTCATATTAACACAGATACCCTATCAAATTTGTCTTTGAGTACTGATATTATCGATTATGATGAAATGGTTAAACGAGAAAATGGTATTCATCTACAACATGGAATGAATTTTGAGATTGGTGGAACATATTCTGTCATTTTAATGTCTCAGGCCCCTAATGCGCCATATCAAGATGAATTGAAAGATAATGGATTGACCTTAATTTATGAAGGCCATGACGTTCCAAAAAATTGGGGTGTCAAAAATCCTAAATCTGTTGATCAACCTGAAACTTCACGTATTGGAACATTAACACGTAATGGAAAATTCCATTACGCAGCTCAAAATTTTAAAAAAGGAAGAAGAGATGCTGAAAAAGTTCGAGTTTATGAAAAAATTAAACCTGGAATATGGGCTTACAATGGTGTTTTCAATTTGACTGATTCTTGGACTGAATCAGACGGTAACCGAAATGTTTTCAAATTTAGACTTGAAGCAACTACTGAAGAAGTAGAATCACGAAAACAAACCAAGCTTGACAACAGACGTATTATTCCTACAAAAATAAAACAAGAAGTTTGGAAGAGAGATGAAGGAAAATGTGTTAAATGTGGTTCTAAAGAAAACCTGCATTTTGACCATGTAATCCCTCACTCTAAAGGTGGAACTTCAATAACTGCTGAAAATATACAAATTCTTTGTGCTAAACATAATTTAGAAAAACGAGACAATATTGTCTAATCCTTGACACCATTCCAAATCTCTCAATCATTAATTTTCAAAATTTTAGGAATAAATGGGACTTTTTTAGAGACAACTTGCTCTACTTGTCCGGTCGAATTCAAACTTAAATTAATAGGGAGATTTGAACTAAACAAACAATTCTCCTTAAGAGAAGTTTTTGGAAAAAACAAAAAAGTTTTTGTGATTAATTCCGATTGTAACTTTTACTATCTCGCTGTTAGCTCGCTGTTAGCTCACCAACTTCATTTTAGAATTTTTCACTACAACAATTTATCATAAAACAATTTGATCTCTTTACTTGATAACAAAAAATTAACCAATCAATACAAAACAAAGTTGTTGTAATGTATTTCATGAAACAAAACAACAACAAATTAGATCGAATGGATCACATCATACATTGCATTGATAAAGGATTATCTGAATCTGAATCACTAGCATATCTAAAATCCCATGGATATCCTATGGAAAAAACAAAATTCTATAAATTACTTAAAAAATTAAGAGAACACAGAATAAATTTTATCAAATATCTGTTATCTGATGAATTTCGTAATAAGGAGAAAAATGAAATGGAAACACTCCCAGTTATCAAAAAAGAATACTGGAAAAACTACGACGCTGAATCCGATCCCTTAAAAAAATTTCGAATTTTAAAGCAAATACTAAACTTAGTAACGCAAAAGACTACAGTGGATGACCTAATCAAATATGTGCGCAAGGAGCAAAAAATACTACAAAAGTTTATCAAAGATCAAAGTCACTTGAATTTTCATAACTAACTCCGCAAAATCTTCTTTTTTTGTGCGTAACTCCGGAGAAAAACTCCGGATAACACAATTATTTTTTTACAAAAGTAAGACAAGAAATCTAGAGGACGTGGGGCCGACCGGAATCGAACCGGCGACCTACGGGTCACTACAGCTCCAAACTTACATCATCCGTGAGTCAGTTTAGCTTAGTTTACCTCTGGAGCCCTTAGCGGTGATCTTTTTTCGTAGACACTGTCGCCCTACCAGGCTAGGCTACGACCCCACAATCAAGAATGAATCGGACTTGAATTTTAAGTTACTTTTAACCAAGATTTATTTGCAATAATTTTTCATTTGTTACAGTCGACAAATTATGGTAAAACCCATTCTCTTAGCATTAGGTGCAATTCCAGTAATTGTTGCATTACTGATTTCCGTTCCATTACTAACAAAAAACGAAATTCCAATTTCAGCAGCTAACTCTTTTGATAGAATTGAAATCGAATACACAAAACATCAACTAAAGACAATTGATTATGGAGTAACTGAGAGAACTGGTGCACAAAAGACTGAGATTCTTGTTATAAAAAATGACGGCGAGATAAAGTATTCAGTGACAGAGCAAGGATATCTTCAACCTGACATTCGTTCTAGTCTTGATGAAAAAAAACTAAACAAAATCAAGGCACTAATCAAGGAGACAGGATTCATGGCAATTCCGTCTGAGTCTTTTCCAATTCTTGAAAACGTGACTGAATACCAAAAGTCTAATGTCAAGGTGACTCTAAACGGACGCGTAAACCAAATTCATTGGCCAGAGCAAAACGCAACTGATGGTTTTATTCCCCCAATAGTTACCATGGTTGAATCAGAACTAGACCGGATAATTTCTGAAATTAGTGAATAGGTACAAATAGCCATTTGGGCAAAATTATACTATGCTTCCACTATCTGGAGAACGCAAAGACGCAAAGGGTATAATTTCTGATAAATCAGACTCTGCTGATATTATTCGTGGTTCATCAACTCTAAAACGTGGATTTGCCCACATGCTAAAGAACGGAGTTGTAATGGATGTCACAACTGTTGAGCAAGCTCAGATTGCAGAAGAAGCAGGCGCAGTATCTGTGATGGTTCTAGACAAACTTCCTTCTGATGTTAGAAAAGCAGGAGGCGTTGCAAGAACTGCAAGTATTAGAATTATTGAAGATATTATGGATTCAGTTACAATTCCTGTAATGGCAAAATGCAGAATTGGTCATGTCAATGAAGCACTTGTTTTGCAAGAAACTGATGTTGATATGATTGATGAATCAGAAGTGTTAACTCCAGCTGATGAACTTCGTCACATTTGGAAATGGGATCTCACAACTCCTGTTGTAAACGGTGCACGATCTTTGGCAGAAGCTTTGAGAAGAATTGAAGAAGGTGCAGCTATGATTAGAACAAAAGGAGAACCTGGAACAGGAAATGTTGCAGAAGCTATTACTCATATTAAAAAAGTAAATGATGAATTAAGAACAATAAAATCAATTTATGATTCTGGAGACAACCAAGACTTGGTTAGAATGGCAAGAGAGTTCAAAGTGTCTTATGATATTATTGAGCAAACAGCAAAACTTGGCAGATTACCTGTTGTGAACTTTGCTGCCGGTGGAATTGCAACACCAGCTGATGCAGCATACCTAATGTCATTGGGATGTGATGGAATCTTTGTTGGTTCTGGAATTTTTAATGCCAATGATGCAAAAGAGCGTGCAAGAGCAATTGTCTTGGCAACTACTTTCTGGAATGAGACTGACAAAGTCAAAGAAGCACAAAAAATGATTGATGAAAGACAATCAATGCTTGGATTAGATGTTAAAACACTAGAATTACGTATGCAAGATAGAGGCGGTTCTGCATGAGTGCCAAAATTGGTATTCTAGCAATACAAGGTGATGTTGCTGAAAATGTATCTTCTTTGGTGGCATCAATTGCTGACCTAAACCAAGATGCAACCGTTCATGTTGTAAAAACTCCTGACGAAATATCTCAAATGGATGGACTAGTTATTCCTGGTGGTGAAAGTACTACCATTGGACAATTATCTCTAGTAAATGGCTCTCAAAAAGTAATCAAACAAAAAGTAGAATCTGGAATGCCTGTTTTAGGAATATGTGCAGGAATGATACTATTGGCAAACAATGCTAGTGATAGAGTTGTAGGAAAAACAGAGCAACCATTATTTGATTTTCTAGATATTGAACTTGAAAGAAACTCTTTTGGCAGACAACGAGAATCATTTGAAGCAAACATTTCAATGGATTCTATTGGAATTCCAAGTTACAACGGAGTCTTTATTCGTGCACCTGCAATCTCGTCTACATCTGGCGATATTGAAGTACTTGCAAAATTCAATGAAAAAATTGTTGCAATCAAAAAAGGCAACATAATTGGAACCTCTTTTCATCCTGAATTGACTGACGATTTGGCAGTTCACAAGTATTTTGTAAATCTAGTCAAAGATTCAAAAAATTAATCCCAAAAAAATTCAATTTCTATAGATTTATCTAAATAAACTTTAATTCTAAACATGTCGTGAACAAAGCAATACCTCTAGTAATTGGAATTGCAGTTATTGCACTTGGAGTTTTTGCATTATCGAATCCAAACTCTGAAAATAAAGAGACGTACTCTCAAGATATTTCTACCAAACCTGACGTTTCATCTCAATGTTTGGGTACTGCTAGATGCATTTCTGGAATTGTAACTTCAGTAATTGACGGGGATACAATCAAAGTGGATGGGCAATCTATCCGATTTGCATTAGTTGATGCTCCTGAATTAAAATATGATGGTGGGCAAGCTAGCAGCTTTGTTGAAGAGCTTTGTCCAGTTGGTTCTGCAGTTGTAGTTGACCAAGATGATAACCAGCTTCAAGACAAATACGGTAGAATTTTGGGAGTGATTCATTGTAATGGTATGAATCTAAACCAAGAGGTACTTGATTCAGGTCTTGGAGACCTTTATTCAGCATTTTGTGATCAAAGCGAATTTTCTACTCAACCATGGGCACTAAAACATGGATGTGGTACTTTTGAAAATGAACCAACCACCCAACAAACTACAAACTGTGATCCATCGTATCCTGATTTCTGTATACCTTCCTCTTCACCTGATTTGGATTGTGGAGATATATCCCAAAAGAGGTTCACAGTGTTACAACCTGATCCACATAGACTTGATGCAGACAAAGATGGGATAGGTTGTGAATCCTAAATTGTACTTCCTAAATTGTACTTCCAATAGTACTTGTTTTGTGTACTTTTTTTAATTTCACCTATAGAAATCCTAGTAAACTAATGACCTTTCATGGCAGCCAAGAAAAAAGCAGCAGCTAAAACAACAACTAAAAAAGCTTCAAAAAAGAAATAGTTCTTTATAATCTGAGGATTAACAATCCTCTTTTTTTCTCTAAACAAAACAAAAGATCAGAGTACTTTTGATTCAACAATAGGGATGAATTTATGGCAATTAGTGCATTCATACATGTCCTTGAGTCCTGCCATCCTGACTTTGGCATCATGAGTACATGTTTCTTGAGTAAAAATACCGTGTGTCAAAATTGTTTATGGCTCCCAATGACAATCACAATTACAACCATTTTGACATCTGTTTGTTTTGCAGTCAGAACATCTTTTTTGTCCGTATGATGGAGCAGTATTCATGATGTTAATTACACTTTCACTGTAATAACCTGCTCTTGTATCTTAATGTAAAGGGCTCCTTAATAGTAAGATACGCGTATAGAACATGTAAGATTTTTTTAATATTTTTGAAAACTTTGAAATTCATTAACTGAGTATTTCCTTTTTCCACACATTGCATGCAGGACATCTATTTGTGATTTTTTCTCCTAATTTTTTCAAGAATACATTTCCACAATTATCACAAGATCTTAGATTATCAGTTGTTATCAGGTTATTACTACGTCTTTCTTACTTAAGTACTGGATCATTTTTCAAACAAGAATCAATTAGTATGAATTAGAATATTGTTAGGCACAAAATCTCAACAATTTCAAATGCAATTCCTTGACAAACGGTTCATAATTCTGACAAATTTGTCGATAAAAGTAACAGAAAAGTCAGCGTTTGTTAATATTCCCGAATTCACATACTATACATGGCAACAAAAAAGAATCCAGGACAAAAAATTTTATGCTTTTCAATATTACTTGTAACAATATTTGCTGTTGCAAATTTTCACACATTTGCATTTGCAGAAGAGACAGTTAGTTCAAAAGCTGAATTGAGTATTGGTGCAAATCATCTTGGCTCTATGATAGAAACTCAGACTGTTTCTGAAGATGGGTCTGTTTGGATATTTGTTACAGCTTCAGAACCTGTAGAGCGTGAACACATGACAATTAATGTAAGGTTTACTGATAAGAATGGAAAAGAATTAGTCGATGTAAACTATGATATTTTAGCATCTCAAAATAATGAAGTCATTTTGTACGAAACAATGATAAATCAACAAATGGGTATTCGTAACCATCTTACACAAGCATTACCTAGTAATGATAATGTGAGTATTACTATCACATTACACCATGTTGGAAGTAGTTCCATGATTATATCTAATGGAGAATCTATTGACGTTAACATAGTTCCTGAATTTGGGACAATTGCAATGATGATCCTAGTTGTTTCAATCACAAGTGTAATTGTAATTGGTGCCAAAAACAAAATGGTGTTCAAATCATTTACCTCAAGTTAAGAAGAAAAGAATGTCTGAGCAATACTCTATGGATTCAATTTGTAACATTGATCGTAATGCACATGTTTTATTCTAAATTATGCATTGACTGCAAATCTTTCTTAAATTCTGACAAACTAGAGTATCAGAAGAATTTATAGAAAATAAAATCAAACCATTACTTGATGTCTGATACAATTGAATCTCTGATAAAAAATGGTCAGACATTGATGAATCTAGGTAATCCAAAAGATGCACTGATAATTTATGATAAAGTCCTTGCACAAGATCCAAACCATATCCAAGCCTTGCTAAAAAAAGGGCATATCTTAGGACAGCTTGCCAGATACGAGCAAGCAATTATCCAATACGATAATGTTCTTTTACAAGAAAAAAATCTCTTGGCGTTACTTAACAAAGGATTGGCTCACCATTATCTGGGACAATGTGATATTGCTATAGATTGTTATGATAAAGTTCTAAAAGAAAAACCTAACAACCCAACTACGCTTTACAACAAAGCATCATCTTTTATCAAATCTGGAAAAATTCAAGAGGGAATAAAGCTTCTATCTGATGTTATAAAATTAGATTTTTCATTCAAAGAAAAAGCTAAATTTGATATAGAATTTGAAGGAATAAGAAAACTCAATGAATTCAAAGCAATTACAGTTTAATCTTCTAAAGATTTTATTCTAAATTATGCATTGACTGCAAATCTTTCTTAAATTCTGACAAACTCTCAGGAATCTCAGTTGCAATAGAGTCACGCAATGACAACTCCTTTGCCTTTTTCTCATTCCAGACCTTAGAGTTGAACTGAACAACCTCTTCTGTTATTTTGGAATAGTCCTCTACTTCTTCTGCTTCCACTTGTCTTTCTGTGTGGATGCTAGTCTCAGAGTATAGTGTCTGCCAGAGATGTTCTGTGATAAATGGAGTGATTGGTGCTAATAGTTTTAGAATTGTTGAGAGTGTCTTGTGTAGGGTGTAAATTGCAGCATCTCTTTCTTCTTCTGAAAATCCTTCCCCGTAGGCACGTTTTTTGACCATCTCAATGTAGTGAGCTGCAAAAAGATTCCATGTGAATTCTCTAATTGCAATTGCTGGAACAAAGAAATTGTATTGGTCATATCCTTTCTTACAATCCTTAATCAAGTTGTTTAGTTCTGATAAAATCCACTTGTCAACAGTTGTAGGTTTTGCATCTTTGATTACAGGAAAGCTAGACAAGAATCTGGAGACATTCCATAGCTTGCTCAAAAATTTCTTTGTTGATTCTATTTTTTGTTCATTGCATCTAAAGTCATAACCGTGATTAATTTCACTAGCACTCCAGAATCTAAAAGTGTCAGCACCAAACTTTTCAATTACTGGAAGTGGATCAATTGCATTTCCCTTGCTTTTGCTCATCTTCATCCCTTTTTCATCAAGACCATAACCCATAATCCAAGCTTCAGTCCATGGTTTTTTGCCAGTTAACATATCACAACGCAAAAGTGTATAGTACAACCAAGTTCTTACAATATCTTTTGCTTGTGGCCTAATTGATGTTGGATACACTTTATCAAAGAATTCTTTATCCTTGTGATACTTTGAGACAAACAGTGGTGAAACACTAGAGTCCATCCATGTATCAAATGTTCTATCTTCTCCAGTAAATTCACCATTTCCACATTTTGTACATTTTTCAATTGGACACTTCTCCTTCCATGGTTGATAATATTTTCCTGGTTCAGGAACATGTGGCTCATTACAACTAGAGCAATACCAGATAGGAATCTCTGTTCCATAGTATCTTCGTCTTGAAATTGGCCAGTCAATTGAAATTGAATCAAGCCAATTCATCAAAATTTGCTTGTGCATAGAAGGGTAAAACGTAATTTCTGAGCCTAATTTTCGCATTTTTTCAACAGAATCTTTCTGTTTGAGATAGTATTCCTCCATTGGAATAATCTCAATTGGAATCTTGCTTCTTTCTGAAATTGGAGTTCTGTGATTAATCTCTTCAATTTTCTCTACAAATCCATTTGATTCTAAATCTTCAATAATTTTTTCTCTTGCTTGTTTTGGTTTAAGGCCTGCATATGCTCCTGCAGCTTCAGTCATCCTTCCATCTAGTCCAATTGCAACAATCTCTTCTAGTTCCATTTCCCTAAACAACGCAACATCGTTTTGGTCACCATAACTACAAACCATTACAGCTCCTGAACCAAAGTCTTGCTGAGCTGAATGATGAGTTTTGATTTCCACTTCTGCACCAGTAATTGGAACTATTACCTTACTACCAACAAATGGAGCATATCTTTCATCTTCTGGATTGACTATAATGGTACGACATGCACAAAGTAGTTCTGGCCTTGTACTTGCAATGATGATTTCTTTATCAGTATCTTTTATCTTGAATTTCATGTGGACTAGCTTTGTCTGCAAGTCTTGGTATGCAATTTCAGCATCTGCAATTGTAGTTCCTGAAACCCAATCGTAGTTGTTTGGTCTAGTAGCAAGAACGATTTTTCCCTCTTTCCATAGTGTGATAAATGTGGATTGTGTTAATGCACGATATTCTTCTGAATCTGTTCTGTAATGATTCTTCAAGTCTCCACTCAAACCAAGATTTGTCATAATCAGTACCATCTCTTCTTCCAAGTCATCAAGTGCCTCTCTGCACAAATCCAAGAACTCGCCGCGTTCTGTTTCTCTCATTCTTATGTTGTGTTTTTTCTCAGTGTAGAACTCTACAGGTAATCCATTTCTGTCAATACCAATTGGAAAATAGACATTTTTTCCATTCATTCGTGCTGTTCTTGCAATCATATCTATCTGGGAGTAGTGAGCAGCAGCTCCAATGTGCCAAGGCCTGCCTGATGGGTATGGAGGTGGTGTATCTATGGTGTAGTTATCATCAGTGGGAGTGAATTTGTAAATGTCTGAATCCTGCCATTTTTTTAGAACCTGTGCTTCTAACTCTGGATTCCATGCCTTTTCAGTAATTTTTGGGTCCATTTTTTAATTATCTTGAAATATTTGAGATGATATGAGATCCTTTGTTGTATCCCTCATAGATGTAAACACCTACTGCTTCAACATTTGCTGGCATCTTTGGTGCTAGTAATTTGATAAGTTCACTTGAAAGATTCTCTACAGTTGCCTCTCCTTCTAAAAGATAAGTTGTATTCTTTGGAACTTGCAATTCAAACATTCCTTTAGGACCCTCAAATGAAATTACATAATGAGAGTCGTCTTCGGATTTTAGATATTTTCTGTTAATGAAAAATTTGTGATCAAATGCGGTTAAAACTTCTTTAACGATTCTTTTTGCAACTCCAAAGTCTACAAGTAAATTGTCTTTCATCTGTCCAACTAGTTCTACCATTACTGATGATGTGTGTCCATGTAAAATGGAGCATTTCTCAACTAGTGGAAGTATGTGTGCATAATCAAATGCAAATGATCCATCATCTAAAAAGATAGAACCAGTTTGAGGTGTTTTATCATAAAATACGATATCTTGTAATTCATTTATCTGTGCAACATATTTTCCATGTCCAATTGCCATAATTTTTTGGTCAGGAAAGTCTTCTTTGATTTGTTTGTATTTTGCAATATCTTCCTCATTATCAATTACCTCAATGAGTCCTTTTGCAGTTTTGAAATCAACTGTTACCTCGTTTCCATTTTTTAATGTGATCTTGTGATTGTAGTGGTATTCTTCATCAAGAAAAGAAAGCATCTGCGCTACTGTTAGCTCTGTTCGAGTTCTCAGCAAATTTCCATTTTTATCAATATACTTGAAATCAGAGTCTAATACTGTGGGACTTGTTGTCATGTGAAATCATCTGCCCTAGAGTCATTATATAAATTCTGAAAATTTTGTGCCTAGAATTATACTCAAACTAGAGAATTTAGGATTCGAGCCAGATTGATATCATTTTTTGTGATGCCGCCTGCATCATGAGTCATCAAGTCTATTGTTATTCTATTATACACGTTAAACCACTCTGGGTGGTGATTCATCTTCTCAATCTCCATTGCGGCTCTAGTCATAAACCCAAATGCTTGATTGAAGCTATCAAACTCAATTTCTCTGTGTAGTTTCTCGTTTACCACACTCCATCCTGGCAAATTCTTCAACTCGTCATCAATTTCTTCTTGTGATAGTTTCATCATCTATTGTATGTTATTCTAAATAATAGTTAAAGAGTTTGATTCATTACCCTTTGTAGAATTTAGAGAATAAAGATGGACGCTAAATACCAAGAGTTATTTGAAAAAATCAAAAATTCAATTTCTCAAACTGTAAAAGAAAACAAAATTGGAATTGCTTTTTCTGGAGGTGTTGATAGTACTCTAATTGCAAAAATTTGCTCAGACATGAACTATGATATTACTTTGCTTACTATTGGATTTTCTGAATCACATGACATCTTATTTGCAAAACAGGTCAATGAACAATTGAATTACCCTCATCATATATTAGAAATTGATTCAGAAACTTTCCCATCTATTTCGTCCACTATTCATGAAAAAATAAAAACTGATAATCTTTCATGGAACGAAAATTGTATTGCGTTTTATTATGTATCAAAACTTGCAAAAAGTTTGGGCCTTGAAACAGTAGTTACTGCAAACGGAATTGACGAGTTGTTTTGTGGCTATAATGCATATCGAGAAGCGTTTTCAGGAGGTGAATCAAAAATCAATGAAGTAATGACGTCAAAACTAGATAATGAATTAAAGATGATGAAGGCAGTAAATCTTATTGCATCTGAATTTAATGTACAAATCCTGCAACCACTGCTTTCTCCTGAGTTCATTGACTTTGCAAAAACTATTCCAATCTCTGAAAAAATTTTAGACTCTGAAGATTTGTACAGAAAACACATCATACGAAAATTGGCAAGTGTGATTGGTGTTCCTGAATTGTCTTGTACTAAAAGAAAGAAAGCACTACAATATGGTTCAAAAATTCACAAATCCCTTCTAAAGACTAGATGAATTTTTTTACTGTTTTTTGAACAGATTTTTGTACATTACTAATAATTGCAGGTGATGCTCCAAGATGTTTCTCTGGTGAAAATATGGCATCAATCTCCTTTTCAGTTAGCTTTGATGAAAATGCTTTATCGTTTTTGATTGCATCTTTGTAGAATATTCCTTTGTCATTTGCTTCAAATGCTACTCTTTGTACATCTCTGTATGCTACAAATCTTGGCACGCCTTTTTTGATTAGTGCCTCTAAAACAAATTCTGCAAATATCTGCCCCTTTGTGATGTAAAGATTTTCTACAATTCTCTTTTCATTTACCATCAAGTTTGAAATAATTTTAGTCATAGTTTCTAACATTTCATCTACTAGTATGGATACTGTAGGAATAACAAATCTCTCGTTTGCTGAATTTGAAAGATCACGTTCATGCCATAATGGAATGTTTTCAAAAGATACTGCAACCTGACTTCTTACTAATTTAGATAATGATGATACACGTTCACTCTTGATTGGATTTCTTTTAACAGGGACTGCACTACTTCCCATCTGTCCTTTTTTGAATTGTTCTGCAACTTCTCCAATCTCAGTTCTCTGCAGATTTCTAATTTCTATTGCAATTTTTTCTAAAGTCGCGCCAATCAAAGCCAACTCAAACACATATTCTGCATATCTTTCTCTAGGAACTACCTGTGTTGTAACTTCTGCTGGGAATAATTTTAATCGTTTTGCAGCTCTTCGTTGTACTTCAAGTGATTTTGCACCCATTAACGAACCTGTCCCAACAACACCTAATGTTTTACAAATCAAAATTCTTTTCTTAATCTCTTCAATTCTCTCTACATGTTTTGCCATCTCTGCAGCCCAATTTGCAAATTTCAAACCAAATGAAATGATGCTTGCATGTTGTCCATGTGTTCTTCCAACTGCTGGAATCTTTGAATGCTTTGCAGCTTTTTTTGCAAGAATTGATGCCATCTTTGCAACCTTTGGTTCAATAATTTGTAATGCATCTCGCATCTGCATTGAATTGCTTGTATCGACCAAATCATTACTTGTCAATCCATAATGAATCCATGGTCTGGCATCTTTTGTACATTTTTCACTTAGTGATTCTACTAGTGCTGCAGTATCGTGATCACTCTTAGCTTCTAGTTGTTTGATTCTTTTTGCAGTAATCTTGCCTGATGTAGCAGCGTTGAGAATTTTTTTACCTACTGCTTTTGGAATCATGCCAATTTCACTTTGAGAAATTGCTGCGGCACCTTCTATCTCTAATTGATAATTAATTTTTTTTGTTCGCTAAAAATCTCCATCATCTCTTTAGTGCCATAACGACCACTATCAATGGGTAGAATTGCCAATGTTCTAACTTGAATCCATTGGAAAATAAATCTACTCCTTAATATCGTGATTTGTTTACTGTGGCAACTTTCTTTTGAGATCTAGTTTCTTTTGTTTTTGCCTTTGATTTGCTTACCTTGCCTTCTTTTTTGATGCTTTTTCCACTTCTTCTTGCGGCTCTTGATGCTTTTGCTCTCATTTTTTGTTCTTCTTTTTGTTTTTCTATTTCTTCTTTAGTTAATTTTCGTTGAACCATATTTCTATAAACAGTCTCTAATAGATAAATTGTCTTGTCAATTTCAAATTTAATTATTAAATTTGATTTACTATCTGTTTTTTCCAAAAGCGCCTTGATGATCAGTTAAACAACAGGAGCACTGTTTTGAATAACACTCATCCACTTTTTCATGACCACATGAGCCACAATGACAAAAAGGATCATTATCCATAAACAATACTTGTAATAATTGAACTTAAGATTATCCATGATTTTCAAAAAACAAAATCATGCATAATTCTTCTGATGATTTAAATTGGATTGAACACAAAATTTACCGATTACATGTCTTCTACAACTCCAAAAAAAATTGGAGAAAACCAATACCAAATCGATGCTGATTCTAATTTGGGTATGAAAGTACCTGTGAAAATCTATGCTAATGAGGCATTGCTTGAGAAGATGCTTTCTGATAGAACCATTATGCAAGCACGTAACGTCTCTTCAATTCCTGGAATTGTGGGGCATAGTGTTGTTTTACCTGATGGTCATGAAGGATATGGTTTTCCTGTTGGTGGCGTTGCAGCTATGGATGCTGAAGAAGGAATGATCAGTCCTGGCGGTGTGGGTTATGATATTAACTGCGGAGTGCGATTATTGCGCTCAAATTTAACTGAACAAACGGTTCGCTCAAAATTAAAAGAACTAGTAACTGATCTTTTTAGCTCTATTCCATCAGGTGTTGGTTCTAAAGGTGCTGTTAAACTAAGTCATTCGGAACTTGATGAAGTTCTGGTGAAAGGTGTGAACTGGGCAATTGACCATGGTTATGGTTCTTCTAATGATTCAGATGTTTGTGAAGAGAATGGTCAGATTCAAAATGCTGATCCAAACAAAGTTTCTGATAAAGCAAGAAAAAGAGGAGCCCCACAACTTGGTAGTTTGGGTTCTGGAAATCACTTTCTTGAAATTCAAAAAGTTACAGAGATTCATGATGAAGAAGCAGCTGCTAAAATGGGAATCAAAGAAGGAACGATTACTGTTTTGATTCATTGTGGTTCAAGAGGATTTGGTCATCAGGTTTGCAGTGATTACCTAAGAGTTTCAGAACAGGCTATGGGAAAATATGGTATTGATCTGCCTGATAGAGAACTTGCATGTGTTCCTAATTCTTCTGAAGAGGGTGAGTCTTATAGAAAAGCAATGTTTGCAGCACTAAATTTTGCTTGGAGTAATAGACAAATGATTACTCATTGGACTAGAAAATCTTTTGAACGCGTGTTTAATCAAACAGAATCTGATCTTGACATGAAATTAGTTTATGATGTTGCACATAATATTGCAAAAGTAGAAAAACACAAAGTAAATGGCGAGGAAAGAAAGTTGGTTGTTCATAGAAAAGGGGCAACTAGAGCATTTCCTGCAAATAGAGATGAAATTCCATTAAAATATCGCCATTTGGGTCAACCTGTCTTGGTACCTGGTTCTATGGGAACTTCCAGTTGGATTCTGCTTGGAAAACCAAATTCAATGAATCTTAGCTTTGGTTCTACTGCCCATGGTGCTGGAAGAACAATGTCTCGTTCCAAGGCAAGACGAAATTATACTGAAAATGATGTTAAAAAATCTCTAAACGACAAGGGAATTTTTATCAAGGCGTTGACCCGAGATGGAGTTGTGGAAGAGACACCCCAAGCCTACAAAGATGTTGATGCGGTAGTTGATGTTTCTCACAATCTAGGAATTGCCACCAAAGTGGCAAAATTAGTGCCTATAGGTGTGATTAAAGGTTGAGCGAAGAAGATTCAGAACTTGAGAGACTAAAAGCAAAGCGATTGGCAGAGATGCAAAAAAATCTTGTATCCAGACAAGATTCTCAAAAACCATCTGACCCGCCTAAACCTGCTGAAAACCCCCGAGACATACTAGTCAAAGTTTTGGGATTTAGAGGATTGGAAGTTTTGCAAAATGCAGAATCTCAATTTCCAAATGAAACTAAAATGATTGTACAAAAATTATCTGAGTTGATAAAGTCAGGCGAACTAAACGAAACACTTGATGGTGGAAAACTCTTGGCACTGTTTAGAGCAGTTGGACTACACATCAGAATGGAAACTAAAATCAATATTGAGCAAGACGGCAAGTTTGTATCATTAACTGATAAACTTAGTAAACAATCATCTGAGAATGATGACTAATGAGCATCACTTTAGAAATTTCTACAAAAAACTATTCAGATGATGTATTCAATATCAAAAAAGCATTATCTCACATGGAGACTCTGACTGGCGGATACAACGGATACCTGATCAGTGAGCCAACAAAAAACTTTGGTTGGACTTTTTTCAAACTTGCATTCAAACCAGAACTGCATCAAGGAATTGAAGAAAAGTTTGCTGACATGCTATCAAAATACAGAACCAGTAACCCAGAAGAAAAGTTTGCTGAATTTATGACAGACTATTTTGCTTCTAAAAATTGTAAAGTAAAAATTAAAGTCGTTAACTAGACTCTTCTTCCTCTTTTTCCACCCTTCTTTCTGGTGGTGTCATGAGGAATAGGTGTAACATCATCAATTCTTCCAATCTTAAATCCACCTCTTGCCAATGCTCTGATTGCAGCTTGAGCACCTGGACCTGGTACTCTAGAACCAACTCCTCCTACTGCGCGAACTCTGATGTGGAATCCTGTGAATCCTTTTGTTTTTGCAGATTCTACTACTGCATTTGCAGCTTTCATTGCAGCAAATGGTGATGATTCGTATCTGTCTGCATTGACATGAATTCCACCAGAACTGATGGCAACAGTTTCTCCACCAGTTAGATCAGTCATGTGAATAATTGTATTATTGTAACTACTGTAAATGTGGGCAATTCCCCATTTTTCTGGGCCTTCACTCTTTGCTTCTGGTTGAGCTTTTTCCTTTACTGCCTCAGATTCAACTTCTTCGACAGGTGCCTCTGTCTCTTCGACAGGTGCTTCCTCAACTTTGGCTTCAGTTTCTGACAATGACTACCAAACCTAAAGGGGTTTAAAAAACATTGATTTTCCAATCTTGCTTTAATTTGGTCCCTTGACTCAAAAATGACTATTATTCTTATACTGAAAAAAATCAGTCTTCATATGGGCTCTATTCTGTTTTTGGCAATTGGCATTGCAGTAGCTGCTGCATTGTTTGGTTCTATGGCACTACAATCAATGAATCCGATCAACGAAGTAATCTTGTCTCCTTTGGAAAAAAAATGCCAACAGATTGCAAATGAAGGATACAAAATCCATACACTATATCCTGAAGCAAACCCTGATGATTTACCAGAAGATGACAGAAAACGATTGTTGTACCTTGATGATTTGTGGATGACTGAGTGTGTTGCAGCTTTGCCTGCTGAATCTGTTTTTAGCATTGTAAATAATGTTGAAAGAGATGTATCTCACGATGAATAATTATCTAAAGTGCTTCCAACCGTGATCTTTCAAAGGAATCTCTTTGTTGTTTCTTTGCAAGACTACTCCCTTGCCTGTAGTTACATAACCAATCTCAATAATTGGTGTCTTGAGTAGTTTTGCGTTTTTTAGGATGGTTTTTTTGTATTTTGAATTAATGGTAAACAAAAACTCGTATTCTTCTCCTCCGTGGAAAACTAGTTTGTCTTGATTCAACTTTTGTGATCTTGCAAAATCTTCCAAATCTTTTTTGTGTGGAGAATTTGTAATGACAAATCTCTTTTTTGATTGTTTTGACATTTCATTTAGTGTAGTAGATAGACCGTCACTTGAATCCATTGACGATGAAAAATATTTTTTATTTCTCACCCCAAAATCTACTCTTGGCTTTGGACGCAGCACTGACTTGACAGCTTTTTTTACAAATTCTCTTTTTCCCTTCTTTTTGTGTAATAGTATGCTCAATCCTGCTGCGGTATAGCCAAATGGACCTGTTGCAAAAATGAGATCCTTGTTCTTTGCACCTCTTCTGAGCACTATATCATTAGATATTCTAAACAGGCATACATTAAACACAATTTCTCTTCCTGCATTTGTATCGCCACCTAGAATGGAAATTTTAAACTCTTTGCATGCCTTTCTAAATCCTTTAGCAGCATCTTCAATTTTTGTATGTGAAATGTTTGAAGGAAAATTGACTGAAATTATACCATATTGTGGTTTGATTCCTTTTGCTGCAAAGTCACTTACACATGCTACTATGCTTTTTCTTGCAGCGTCTTCTAATTTCATTTTAGGTGGAATGTCAGTACTTTCTACCAAGGTGTCTGTTTTTGCTATAATCTTGGTTTTACCAAAACTAAAAACCTCCACGTCTTCAGAAACAAAATTCTTGTTTCCTAGTCTTCTTTGAAAAACTTTGATTATAGATGATTCATCTAATTTTGTCATAACTTTGTTTCACCAATTCTATCGTGTCTTTTACAATTTTTTTACACTTTTCTTTATCATTTGATTCTGCTGAAACTCTTATGATGTCTTCAGTGTTTGATTTTCTAATTAACACCCAACTGTCTTCATCAATGATTCCTTTTATTCCATCTAACGTATTAACTTCTGAATATTCGTTAGCAAACGTTGAATGTACTTTATCAATCACTTTGTCATGAAATTGTGAATCGATCTCAGTCTTATCTCTGATTTGGAAATAGCTTTCCATAAAATTCAAAATCTCATTGAACTTTTCAGTTCCTAACATAGATGAAATTAAACCACTGGTAAGAATTCCTTCTCTGCAATAATTGAATTCAGGTAAAATGAAACCTCCGCTACTTCCTTCTCCTCCAGCTTGTGCTTTGCTTTCTAACATTTGTTCAATAACATTTGCCTCTCCGACTTTAGTTCTTTGAACAGTTCCTCCGTTTTCTTTGATAAATTTCTCAACTGAAACACTTGTATCAATACTTAGAACAAAATTCTTGTATCCTAGTTCTAATGACTTTGCAACTCCTAATCCTAGCGTTACATCTGGTGTTTGCTTTACTCCATTTCTAACTACAACAAGGCGATCGCCATCTAGATCAAATGCAAACCCAATTTCTTTTTTAGCTGATGCTAAAACAAGATCAGACAAGTTATCTGCAGTAGGATCAGGACCTCTGGAACATCCTTCTAGGTTCTCATTTATTTTGTGAACCTTGCATCCGATAGACTCTAACAATTCAGGTGCAAATCCTTTTGCTGCACCTCCACCAATATCGACTACAATTTCGGGCTGATTTTCTAAATTTCCTATGATTTTTCCTGCATCTTCAATATATGGCGATGAAATTTCTTGCTCAGTGCCAATTTTTGATTTTGTGATTTCTTGTTTTTGGATAATTTGTGGAAGTTCTTTTTCATTAATTCCTCGTCCTTCAATGATGAATTTCATACCATTCCATTCAATAGGATTGTGAGATGATGATACAACTATTCCTGCACCATATTTTCTTGCTTCTCTGAAAACAACTGGTGTTGGAACAGTTCCTAAATCAAAAACATCTATTCCATTTTTCATCAATGCTGCACTAGCTGTATCTTTTATCATGGAACCTGATGGTCTTGTATCTTTTCCAATTACACATTTTTGTGATTTGATTAACGATGAAAAGTTGTTACAAAACTCTAACACATCTTTTAGATTGAGATCTCCTCCGAATATACCTCGAATTCCAGAAATTGTTTTTTTCAATTAATCCAACTCAGAAAGGCTTTTTATTAACTCTGATGGATTTACCCAAACGTGCCTTGGTAGCTCAGCCTGGTAGAGCGAACGCCTCGTAAGCGTTAGGTCGCGGGTTCAGATCCCGTCCGAGGCTTGTAATTTTTTTCAAAAATATTTCTAAATTATTAAGAATTTGATTCATCAAGGGTTTCAATGTCAATCTCTAGTTCTTTACCTAAACCTTCCCACCATTGTTTAGTTTGCTCTGCCATATTCCCCTCATAACTTTCCTGAAATTGTCCTTTATAGATCTGTCGGTTAATCAAATATTGATCAATTCTTAATAATTACTGAATTTTTTTCATTCAATTTTGTCTTCTTGTTTTCTTTTGAATTTTCTATACATGATTATTGTAAGGGCAGCTCCTGCACATCCCCAGAATAATGGTGATAATCCAGGTTCAACTGTAGGTTGGAAAGCTCCTACAAAACTTGCAAACATTATTGCTATCAAAACCAATCCTCCTAATTCTAGCATTTTTGCCATGTATTCTCTGAGTTTTGTGGTGATCTCAAAAAGATATATGGTTTTGTAAATTACGTAGGATGTGGACAAGTATCTTACTGTAATTCTGATTTTTATGGTAGTTGGAATTCCAATTGCGTTTTTCTCTCCAACAACAGGTGAGCTTCGTGAACAACCTTTCATTCCATTGTTTTACGGCTCCATTGCTGGAATAATCATTATCGTCATTTACAGTTCTTACAAGGAGAAAAAAGAACGACAAAAGGCAAATGCTAGACGAAGATCCAGAAAATAGATTTTAGAGTTCTAGACCAAATGATTCTGCAATACTTGAAAAGTTTGCATAAGACTCCAAATATTGTCTTCCTTTTGGTGTAATTACAAAGGTGTTTTTTCCGTCAAATTCTATTTTATTGATTAGGCCTGCGCCAGTCAAATTTTCTAGGAATTTGGATAGTCTAGAATGTGATAAGTTTGCCTTTGTTAGAAGGGATGTTGTTTTGATGCCCTCTTGTCCTGACTGCTCAGTAACAGTCAACAAATCTGCAACAATCTGCATACTAGTTCTATAGGAAACCATACGTACTCTATTTTAAAACTCAGATATAAGGGTATTACCATTAATCAGTTCAGATAAATAATCTCTAGCCTGATTCGCCAACAATGTCTGCTTCAATACCTTGGTTTAATGACTTTGTTGGTGTTGCTTACAGATACTATGATCTTAGGATGAATGTTGTCCCTTTGGTCTCTGATCGAAAAGAATCTGCTTCTTTGTGGCATGATACCATACGTTATTGGGTAGATCCATCCATTAAAATCCGATTTGTAGAGGTTGGCGACAAATATTGGTTCATTATGGGATCTGATTCACAGAAACCTGACACGAATTTGTCTTTCTTTAAAATTTTACAAAAATCAGAAAATTATGAACGCTTTAAGAAAGGACATGGAGGAGAAGCTTATCTACGATTGGGTACGTACGCTAAAAAATCCCTTAGTGATGTAAAAAAAGATGCAATGTGTCAATGTGGTCATGAAGCAGCAGATCATGACGAAGGTGATGATGATGTATGTTTATACAACAAATGTGACTGTAAAAAGTTCTCTAGTTTCCAAGTAAACTTGCTGAAAAGGAAAAAAACAATCACTGATATCAAATTTCTTGAAGAAAAAGATGTAAAGACTGATCCTCTAGTTTGGAATTGTTTTAATGCAAATGAATTTTCAAAATTAGATCAGAACTAGTCTAAGTGCTTGTTTACTCTAACATGATCACCGGGATAGTGTTCGTTAATTTTTTTTGAATAACAATCTCCGCAGATTGAACCTTCAATTCCCCATTCTTCCATCGGATTGAAACGAAGCTTAATTTTTTCACTACAAATTGCACATTTTTCTTTTAATACCAAAGTGTTTCTGCTCTTTTTAATCGATATAAAAAACATTCTAGAAAACTTGATAAAAATTATGTTAAATACCACTTGTTTTTATAAAATTCAGGTAGTAGTCTGACCAATGTAAACCTCCTGCAAGATTTTTACTTGGTTGGACTCTACCTTTTTAGAATCACAACAAACTGTTTGTTAGCTTCTTTAATGCCAAAATCTCATCTTCCTCTTGCCTAATTTTTTTATCAATCACTCTAAGCATGGTTTCATTCCAAACATGCTGAGAAAAGAAATTGTGCTTTGTATTTGCCATCTCTATCTCATCATCGACTACTGTATCTTCAAGAAATTTTGTTACAATCACGTCTGCTAGCTTTAGAATTCTAGAATTAAGTTTGAAGCTGCGAAAAACAGGCTCTATTTTCCTAATGTCTCCCTTAAAATCCCCCTTTGATTCCAAAATCTTCTTGTGTAGTATTCTAAAGTACACTGCAACAAAGAACAATGTTGCGTATCTTTTTGTTTTGTGACCTCCCTTCTTTCCATATTTTAATGACTTTTTTGCATATTCCTTAACAAGATATGGGTACAACAGAATTCTGTAATCATCTTTTAGGTTGTCATTGAAGATGTCATCATACTTGCTACCTCTTGGGAGAAATTGAGCTGGTGAGCTGTATGCCTCTGTTGGCCTCTGTTCAATTCCTGCAACTAAAGATTGAATTGCATCTTTTGCAACAATAACTTTTTTGTGATTATCTGGAAGATAATTGTTGTATGTAGAATCTCCCAAATATTCACATTGTTTGGATTTTGATTTTGTATCAAAAGAACCTGCTTGAATTTCATAAAAATAACCACAATTTTTTAACTGTGATTTGATTGACTTGTGAAAGTCCATTAAAGAAACTAAATCTTTTCCACGCACTGAATTTTGTGAATTTCTATATTTTGTGATGTTGTTTTGTTCTTGTTCATCATCTGCTTTGATTATTGTTACTGTCATGGAGCCATCCATGTTTTTTGTTCTTTTTGAATGATCAAGTATGGAATTTGATGTTTGAGCACCGTTTACTATTTGTGGTGCATGAAGCTCAATCATGTTTTCACCTAGTTCTGAAAAATCACTTACTACAATAGTTATTCCGTTATTGTAGAAAAAGAATTTGTTAGGATTACTTTGTAGTGTCTCTCGTAGACCTTTGTTAACTGTAGTCTTAAACTGCATCCATTGTCTGATATTTGATTCAAAGACATAATCTCTGTTCTTACTTACAAATTCTGTAAGTTCACGTAGTTTCAAAATACCTAGTATTGTATTTTCATGTCTGAGCATTTTTTCTAGTCGTATTGATGATTTTTTACCTGCTGCTGGCTTTTTTATCCTGTCCCATAATTTTTGAATGATTTTTCTTTCATCAATTACTTCTACCATTTCATCGTGATAATCTACTTCCTGATCTGTAACATAACAGCATTTTACTTTGAGATTTTTTTCCTTGATCTTTGTTACAAGCTGTGCCAATTCTGGTCTCATTTTGGTAACATCTTTTGCAAGTAACCTTTTTGTATCTTCTTTGAATTTTGCAATTGCCTCTAGTGAATGAGATGTTCCGTACTTTGATTGAAATAATCTAATTGTGTTATCTGAAAAATCTACTGGAAGATATGCATCAATACCCAAGTCATTTGCTCCATCTACGATTGCATCTGCAGCATCATCTTCTGTAGCCTCAAAAACTCGTGTTAATATCCAGTGAAGAAAATTATTTCCTTTCTCAACATCGCTTTTTGAATTCTCAGCATATTCATGTATGCTGCCTCTAACGTTTTCTGCAAATCCTTCAAGAGGTGGACTAGAGTTTTTTTGAACTAGTAGTGTGTGTGAGCCAGGTATGTATTCTAATAACCCGTTTCCATTTTGAGCCAATTTACTTTTCTAGTATGTTATATATTTAGAGAATTTGGTAATTATGTAATAACTCTGTTTTAGATGTGAAAAGATTTGATAAAGAAAATAACTGCCTATGGGATAATTGGAATAGTTATCATCATAGCTCTAGCTGTTGCATTTTCAAATTTTGATGTAGACTCTCAACCTGAGCCAGAACCTCAACCTGCTCCTGAATCAACATCAGATTCTGTTAAAGAAATTTTTCAATCTGAATCTAAGATTAAAGGTGATGTTATAATGCCAACAAAAGTTTCTCGTCCCGGTTGTGAGGCAGAAGATAGATGCTACATTCCATCTGTCATTACAATCAGTGCAGGTGAATCTGTAACATGGGTAAATGAAGATTCTGCATTTCATAGTGTCACATCTGGATTTTATGATGCACCCATAGATCTTTTTGATAGTGGATATATGGATCCCTTTGAAGCCTATACACTTACTTTTGATGATGTAGGAACTTTTGATTATTTTTGTACCTTACATCCATGGATGCAGGGACAAGTTATTGTTGAATAAAGGTACCCGAGGGAGTCGAACCCCCTTGTATAGGCTTTGCAGGCCCACGCATAACCGTTCTGCCAGAGTACCGTTTTGAAAAACACAAAATGAACAATTAAACTCTTTAGATTAGAATTTGTTAAATGGCTTTGAAGCTAATTTCACGTCTTCACCTTTTACAGTTTTTCTACCTGCGTGAGAAGCCATGTCTACTGCACTTTTAGCAATACCATTTGCCACATCTTCTATTACTCTTCTTAATTCATCTGCAGATTCATCGCTGACTCTTTCCGCACCAGCTTTTTTCAAAATTCTATACATGGCCGATAGACCTAATTCTGAAGATTTCATAAATTTTGTTTTAGTTTTTTCCGAAAAAAGATAATGAGTTAAAAAATATCACTAAGGAATCGATTTATACAGACTATTTTAAGAATTGATCAAGAAATGACTTGGTATTTTGATTCTCATATTCATTTATCTGATCCTCAATATTCTTCTGACATGGATTTCATTTTAAAAGAAATGGAATGTTTGAAAATTAAAGCATGTTGCGTGTCTATGGATGCAGAAAACTCTATACAAACTTTGGAACTAGCAAAAAAAAGTAATCTTGTGTTGCCATTTATTGGAATTCATCCTGAATGTGCAAATGATGACTTGGAAAAAGTAGTTACAATGATAGAAAATAATCATGATACTCTTTCTGGAATTGGTGAAATAGGGTTAGATCCTACCTATACTAAAAACGATGAAGATTCTAAAAGACAAACTCTTGTCTTTGAAACTCTTTTATCTGTTGCAGAAAAATTCCACAAACCAGTATCTATTCATTCACGAAAAAGTCTAGATGATGTTTTTCAAATTATGACTTCCTATAATACCAAACATGCCTTACTACATTGGTTTGATGGAAGTAAAAAGCAACTTCAAAGGGCCATGGATATGGGATTTTTTGTATCCTTTGGACCCGTTATGATCTATGCTAATGACAAACAAACTTTGTTGTCAAAGAGTGATGAATCTAAAATTCTTGTAGAAACTGATGGACCTGTTAGATTTTCTAGATGTTTTGAAATGAAGTCTGGACAAATTGGGTTTATCCCTAGTGTGATTTTTTGTGCCTCTAAAATTCTTGGTAAAACATTTGACGACACTGCAATACTGCTAGAAAAAAATTCAAACTCATATCTTGGAATATAGATATAAAATACCCTAATCTTTAGACGAGGCGTGGATAGAATAAAACGCCTTTCATACGAAGTTTTGGAATCTCACAAATCAAAGTTTGGTGAAGACTTTGCTGATAACAAAAAGGTCTTAGATCAAGTTTCTATTGTTCGCTCAAAAGGCCTAAAAAACGAAGTTGCAGGATATATTACAAAATTTATCAAAAAAGAGATTAGAGAAGCAAAGGCAAAACAAGCTCAAATTGAATCTTCAAAACTAGAAGAAGAATCTCAAATTGATACAAAATCTGCAGAAACAACTGAAACCACAGAAGCACCTGCAGTAGAAACAACTGAGACTGCTGAAACAACTGAAACCATTGAAACCACAGAAGCACCTGCAGCAGATACAACTGATACTGCTGAAGAAAAATCCAAATAACAAATTAATTATTAATTTCAAACTTTTAATCAAACATCATGATTAAGGTAAAACTTGTTGGCGGTGCCAAAAAATCATTCTCAAAAGATGAATTAGAAATTGAACAATCAGACATTACTATTCAAGAATTAATTGACTTGTTATTGCAATTAAAATCTGATGATTCTCCAAAATTAGATACTGAAAATATTTTGATTGCTGTAAATGGTGTTGATTCTTCTGCAATGGATGGAAAAGATACAATGATTAAAAATAATGATGTCGTAAGTATAATACCTGTAATTCATGGTGGTGCAACAAAAAAACTGCTTTACAAAATTTCCTCAAAACAAATCCAAATTATCCAAATAAAGGGGCAAAAAACAATTGATGTCACATTCCTTGATAATCTCAGAAAAAAATTCCCTAAACTCCAACTTCAGGCAGTATCAAGCCAATTCGTATTGAATAATTCTCATTTGAAAAAAATTTTGTCACTTTCAATAGAATCTGAAAAAAAGAATATTTTGATTTCAAAAAAACTTGAAACCGATATTTTGATGCGTTTTGCATTGACAAAACAAATTTCAGCTGCAATTTCTTCTGCTGGAATAAAAGCTAAAACTGATTTTATTTTAATTGCAATCGGAAATAAAAAAAATTTAGATTCATTATCTGAAGAATTATCATCCATAACAATTCCACTGTTCTCAAAAAATAATGACAAGTTTTTGAAGAGCTGCTTTAAGATATCAAAAAAACAAATTGATTCAGTTTACTCTAAGAACCCTCTTGAAGATATCTTGGTTGAAAAAGCTGCAATTTTACTCTGAAATGCTGCGCTTGGTCTTCTCCGTACTTAGGATGTCTGATTTTTTTAGTATGGACATGCCAGTTTTATTTCCTAAAATCTCAATTAAGACAACTTTGTCTGGAAACTCCAGTGATACATGATTTTTTATCTTGTTTGCAATTTTTGAAATAATCTCTTTGCTAGACAAATCTGAATTTCTTTTCTCAATTGAAATTCTATACTTTTCATCCTTTGAAATTTTTTCAGCCATCTCTGCAGCAACATTTTCTATCTCTTCGATTTTTGTTTCAACTACTCTTTGAATTGGAATAATTCTCAAACAATATCTTACACTCCATGGCTCATCAAGAAGCATTTCCTTGATTTTTCCTACGACCTCAATTGGATCTAACTTTGTTTCAGCAGTCAAAATACCTGACATATTTGTAATTGTAACTTTGGGATCAGAATCTCCAAACTCTTCTAAAAATCCCCTTAGTTCATCTTCTGTTTCGGTTTCAAGGTGTCTGGCACATGTGATTATCAAATTCATGCGTCTAAAATCTCCTCTTTGCTCAAAGAGCCTTCCCTGATAACCTTGATCTCGTCATTTTCTATTTCAATAATTGTTGATTCACCTTTGCTTGTAATTGTTCCTCCATCAACAAAAATATCATAATTTTCTACATTTTTGATACATTCTTGAGGATCAAAAAATGATGATTGTCCTGAAACATTTGCACTGGTACCAATTAGACAATTACATCTTTTCAGTAATTGTAACGTGCAGTTGTGATTTGGAACTCTTAGTGCAATTTTGTCTTTCAAATTTAATGATTCTTTTAATTTATTGTCAGTTAGTTTCAAAATAATTGTTAGTGGACCTGGCCAAAATTTCTTTGCAATTTTTTCTGCAACTTTATCAAAATGAGCAATCTGACTAGCTATCTCCTTTGAGTAAACTAAAACTGGAAATGATTTTGCAACGTCTCTTGACTTTATCTCATAAATTTTTTCCACTGATTTTTTGTTGTAAGGGTTACAACCTATACCATATACCGTGTCTGTTGGAAAAACAACTATTCCGCCATTCTCAACTATTTGAGATGCTTTTTCAATTCCCTCTTTATTACAATCTACTTTCAATGCTTTGCCTTCTTTTTTTTGTTTAATTACCATTTTCTTTTGAAAAGTTTTTAACAGTAAATTTTTTCTATTGTACAGTATGTCTGAGTCAAATTATGAGGATACAGATTTTGAAGATGATTTTGATGATGATCTAGATAATTTAGATGAAGAAGACTAAATGCTTAATCCAAAGTTATCTGCAAAGCTTGTAAATTTGTAATATGCTTGAAGGAATTCTCTACCTGTCTGACTGATCTTGTACTTGTTTGAACCTTGAGTGTCTACTTGCTCTAATAGTCCTTGAGAAACTAATGTCTTTAAAATTCTTGAAATTCTGGAATGAGAAATGTTTGCTTTTCTGATTAGATAAGTTACTGTTGCTCCATCCTCGTCCTGAAGGTCATCTCTAGTAGTTGATAGAATGTCTCCGATAATTTTCATGTGGGTTCTATACTCTGCCATTTTCTACAAATTATTTTGATAATTTCTATGATAGGACGTTGATATTTTCCAATATACTAAAAAGATAAAAGAATTTGACAAATTTTGCATTTTGTTAAATTTTGAGCCTAGATTGAAATTATTCCAATCCTTCATCAAATTTTATTTTGGTTAGAGGAACCTTACTAACTGGAATGAACAGTGCAACCAAGCCACCAATTTTGATTACCATTGATACAGAATACAGAATTGATTCTGGGAATACAAATGAATACCATCCCAAAAACTCACCCAATGCTAATAATGCTAACCCTACTGAAACAGAAATTGCACCTTTGTTCCTATTGTCCAAATATGATAGCATGGTTTCAATTGCACCATATGCTAACAAAATGAATGACACTGATCTAAAGAGATGCTCTAGTTGAACAGATGAAACTAAAAACAATGGTAAGATTCCAACTGATCTAAAGTAACTTGATTTTGGAAAAAATGATTTTATGCTATGTGAAAACGCAATGAAAAAGTATCCTACTGTTTGAATTGCAATTCCTAATGTTTGTACCCATCTTTCTATGTTTCCTGATTTTGTGACAAAGTCTTCTGCCATATATCCTGCCCAAATTACAAAGAACCCTAAACTAATTGAAAAAAACGCAATAGTTAATCTAAATAATGTTGGACTGCCAGTATTTCTAAACCCAATTAATGACATTATTCCGATTCCAAGGCCTACCAAAAATCCTATAAGGTTAAGTATATTTTCTAATAAAAATTCCAATGATGTTTAGAAACTTGCTAAACTAATTATTTTAATCTGATGGATGATTTTACTCTGGTTTTAATCCCATTCGTCTAATGACCCTGCAGTTTGTCCTTCTGTACTGCCTGCATAGTCTCCAAGTATGTCTGAATATGTTGCTTCATTATGTGCTACAAATTTGATATATTCTCCATAACTCATGTCTAAATCACAAGATCCACATTTTACAAAAGAAAAATCTGGTGCCAATTCTGCATCTTCTTTGCATTTAGGACACTTTATCTTCATGAATGATTTGATCTTTGTTAATTATTATTACTTTACATTCACATAGTTGTTTTACTGAATATGGTTTAGAACCTACTATGAATTATACGCCAAATGACTTGGATTTCTTCTCACATTTAGGACAATTAAGTCCCTTTGTTTCAAGGCCACATTTTTTGCAATATCTATCTATTCCTGCAACCTCACGTGGGTTGGTTCTTGCAATCTTTGCAATCAAGATTACCACTATCAAAACACCTATTGCAATTCCAATGTATGCAAGTACCATGAATACAGTACTGCTTTATGACATAAAAAACTAGAGAAAATATCTGAACTAGGTATCATATTTAATATAAAATTCGAAAAATTGTGGATACTCATGTTAATTTTAAAAAGATAAAAGGAGTTTCAGATTGCTATTTTCTATGAGTCGTACTTGTACAAAATGCAAGAATGATATTCCTGATACTGAACAATTGGGTCCAGTTGCTGAGAAATATCCTACCTGTAACAAGTGTTGGGCTGAATGGAAGGAATACCAAATAATGGTAATGAATGAAATGAAACTTGATATGTCCATGCCTGATCACAGGAAATTATTGAAAAAACACGAGAAAATCTTTGTAGGTGTAATGTCTCCTGAAGGAGAAGTTATAGATTATACAAATGAGGATAACAGAAAGCCTGACGAGCCAACAGGTGCCTAAAACTTCAAGTGCTTTTTCGCATTTTCTGGAATAACTAACATTATTCTTCTCTTTTTATCCTCATCTAGATTGCTGATTATTCTTTTTACCGTGTTTGCAAGTGTTTCCTTTTCACCATCATCTAGTGTGAGATAAATCTCTAAAATGCCATCTAGATTAAAAGCGATTAATTTTTGTGGATTTTGTGAGACTTCGGTAATGTATGCAGAAAATAGTCCTTCTCTTTGTTCTTCTGAAAGTGTAGTTAAAATCTTAAGCCATGTTTTGAAAAGCTTTGCAAAATTTGGAAACGGAATTGTTGGCCCTGCTTCTAATGCGTTGTTGATCACTTCATCTTGATCTGGTTTTGATAGTGAAAAGAATTCCATCATGCGTTTTTTTAAAATTGGATTTCTAAGAAAGTCTGGAAGATTTGCTAAATTAATAATGATGTTTCCTGCAAAATTTTCTCCAACCATCGATCTAGAAAATTCTATCTTGGTTATAAAATGATACAAGACCACTTTAGCTTAAATAAACCAAGTTCAAGTTCAACAATATGACATCTACTGTTGTAGTTGGTGGATTTTTTGGAGATGAAGGAAAAGGAAAGATCATCTCATATTTGGCAATCAAAGACAATCCAAAAATCATAGTTCGTGGTGGTGCTGGTCCAAATGCTGGACACACAATAAAAGATGGCGACAAAGTCTACAAGGTTCGAATGCTTCCAAGTGGATTCTTAAACAAAAATGCCAAAGTCATGATTGGCCCTGGCGTAGTGATTAATCCAGATGTACTAAAAAAAGAGATTGAAGATTTTGGTGTTTCAGGTCGCTCATTTATCGATAAACACTGTGGTATAATTGAGCAAACACATCTTGCAAGAGACTCTAAGGGCGAACTAAAAGAGAAAATTGGCAGTACGGGTTCTGGAACCGGTCCTGCAAATGCTGATAGGGCAATGAGGGTCTTAAAATTAGCAAAAGACTTTGATTCATTATCATCACTAATTGTGGATGTTCCTTATGAGATTAATTCTGCTTTGGATAACAATGAAAATGTGCTCATTGAAGGAACTCAAGGAACATTTCTTTCATTATGGCATGGAACATACCCCTTTGTGACCTCCAAAGACGTAACTGCTTCAGGAATATGTGCTGATATTGGACTTGGTCCCACTAAAGTAGATGAAGTAATTGTTGTCTTCAAGTCCTATGTAACACGTGTGGGAACGGGACCTCTTGACAAAGAACTCTCACTTGAGGAGGCTGAAAAGAAGGGCTGGTCTGAGTTTGGAACTGTAACTGGCCGTCAACGTCGTGCAGCTGATTTTGATTTTGATTTAGCTAGGCGTGCAATCATGCTTAATGGCGCAACGCAAATCTCTATAACAAAATTGGATGTGTTGTTTACAGATTGTGCTGGAAAAACTTCATACGATGAATTATCTGATGATGCAAAAGCATTCATAAAAAATATTGAAGATGAATTAAACACGCCTGTTACAATTATTGGAACCGGACCAACTGTCAATGATGTAATTGACAGAAGAAACTAGGCTCCAAATTTTTGGATAAGTTTAATTTGTTAATTGATCGTACATCTTCGTGGAACAATCTACTACTGTTGATAAACAACCACGTTACATCCAGGTTAATTCTACTTTAGAATTCACTAGGCTTGTTTGTGCACTTGAGCGTGCACCACGCGTGTCTTTTCTTCATGATCATAATGGCAAAAAAATTCTATCTGTACAAATGGATGTTCTAAAAGAAAAACCAATTGTGTATTACACACCACTTGAGCACAATGGCCACTATCTTCGTTATGGACTAAAGGGTGGAAAAGAAGAATCTGAAATTGTAGATACTACTTCTGATTCTAGCAAACTGTATTCTCCCATTGTTCGAATAAAATCTCTTCCAAAAACACTGAAACCTGGAAATGGTACGCTTGATAGATATCAGCCAATTGAATTAGAAGACATGTCCAGTCTTGCAAAACTTACTTGGGGCTTTGAGGAAATACCATTTCCTTTGTTCTTATTTCCACACAATGATAAGTGGCTTCTTGGTGTCTTCATGAATTTTCAAGAAGAAGGAACTTCCTATTTTTGTCATGTGTTACTTGATCATGATCCCGAAAAACCATTTTTGAAATTTTCTACAAGTAATGTTGTTGAACCAACGTTTGTTGACAGTCCATCTGAGCATGGCTATTCGTATATCAAAATAATAAAATTAAAAGACACTCATCCATTAGTTGATTATGCTCACCTTCAAAACTAGACTTTCACAGATCGCAAAAACTAACGGCAAAGTAATTCTTGCCAATGATTATGATCCTTCTGTAAAAAATTTGGAAACCAAAACCCTTTCAAATATTAAAAAACTACATCCATATCTTTGTGCAATAAAATTAAATTTTCATTTGTTACTTCCATTAAGTGGAAAACAAATTCTCAAAATAAACAAAACAGCTCATAGATATGGTTTGCAAACCATTGCAGATATCAAATTAAATGACATTGGTAACACAAATCGTGTAACTACAGAAAACCTGTGGAATTTAGGATTTGACGCAGTTATTGCCAATCCGATAATGGGATTAGATAGTTTGAAAAATCTGGTAAAATCTGCTCACAAAAATGGAAAAGGTGTGATTACTTTGTGCCACATGAGTGCTCCTGAGGCTAAATTGTCTTATGATATCGAAGTCAAAATGCAAAAAAAACAGCAACTCTATCAACTGTTCTTGGATTGGGCCCTAACTGCAAAAGTTGATGGGATTGTAGTTGGAGCCACTTTCCCAAAAATCATTCAGTATTGCTCTAAAAAGGCTGGAAAAAAACTCGACATCTTTTCTCCTGGAGTTGGAACTCAAGGTGGAAATGCAAATGAAGTGATTTCGTCTGGAACAAACTATCTGATTGTAGGAAGAACAATTCTCAATGCAAAAAAACCAATTGATGTTGCAAAAAGTTTGCAATCAGACAGTCTTGGTAAGTAACATTTGAGCTTTTGTTAGTACCGTTTTTGCATTATCAAATGTAGTTTTTTCCATTGCAGTATTGTAATCCATCCAAGTATAATCCAAGTGTTCGTGTGAAATGTTTACTTGCTTAGTTTTTGTCTCTGCCAGGAAAAAAACCACTTTTTTATGAACCAATTCTTTTTGGTATTGAAAATTGTATTCTATCCATTCTTCAAAATCATCTAAAAAATTGATATCTGTTATTCCTGTTTCTTCTTTTGTTTCTCTGATTGCAGTTTCGTGTGTTGATTCTCCTTTTTCCATCTTTCCTTTTACAAAATCCCAATGTCCAGATGGATAATGCAACAGCAAAAACAGATTTTTAGAATCTTCTTTTCTAAACAATACAATTCCAGCAGATGTCTCTTCTATCATTTTCCCAATCTTCTTTTTCTTTCTTGAAATGTCCTGATGGCCCTCATTAAATCTATTTTCCTAAACTCTGGCCAAAAAATATCCATAAAAACTAATTCACTATATGCACTTTGCCACATCAAAAAACCACTAAGTCTTTTTTCACCTGATGTACGCAAAATCATATCTGGCGATGATTGTGGTAAGTGTGATGTGTAAAGATTTGATTCTATCTCTTTTTTAGAAATATCTTCAACATTTAATTGACCGTCTTTAATTTTTTCACCTATCTTTTTTACTGCATCAACTAATTCATACTGCCCACCATATGCTAATGCAATATTTAGAAAATGATTGTCATAGTTTTTTGTAGCATCATCTAATCGTTTTAGAACCTCTTTGATAGATTCAGGCAACAACTCAATTCTTCCTATTCCTTTTACTCTCATCTTGCATCTGTGAATTCGTGGATCGTTGTATAATTTCTCTAATCTCATACGAATTAATTCATACAAATGTTCTAATTCTTCATCATTTCTGTCCAAGTTTTCTGCTGATAGTGCATACAACGTAACAATTTTGATATTAAATTCCTCACACCAATCAAGAAGGTTCTCTACTGCATCTGCCCCTTTCCAATGCCCTTCCTTTGGAATTGTTAGATGCCTTTTGGCCCATCTTCTATTCCCGTCTAAAATTAGTGCAACATGGTTAGGAATATCTCCATTCTGAATCTCGTTTTCTAACCTTTTACCATAAATCTTGTATAGACCTGATAACTGAAAAATTACATCTTTAATTTTGCTAATATCAGTTCACCTTTTGATAATTACTATAAGATTAAAGATATCAGTGTTTTTGAAAAATTTAGCCTACATACGATTGCAGGCTCAAATTAATCTGAAACCATCTCTTGATCTTTATGTTTTCTGTATTTTTTGAAGAGAATTGTGGCTGAAACCAAGGTAGCTGCTAAACCTCCAAGTAATGGTGGAATCAAAGTAAATGAACTCACATCAGAAATCATGATGTTGGTAAATTGGTATATTGTTGGATACAACGCAATCAGAACAATTATTCTCAAAATATCGCTGATTTGTCTTGGTATTCCTCCAATCCAATTACTAAGTAACGTTCCTGCAAATATTGCACCAAGTCCTGTCCATAGGATTGGTAATACTCCTGAAACAAACTGTCCAATAATTATTTGATCAGTAATCTTTCCAACCAACCCTGTATCTGACTCAATTAATTCTGGATCAATTGCAGCAATTCCAGATGGTATTGATGAAAGTATTAACAATATTCCTGCAACCATTGTAAACATTCTGATAAAACCCATAGGTGTAGGCTTTGACCAACTTGACCAAACTCTATCAATATCAAATGCTCGAATTAAAAATGCTCCACCCAAAATGCTAACAAGAACTGCAAATATTTCTGCTGTGTAATCAAATATAGTAGCAATTCCTCCAATTAACAAAAGTATTCCTGGAACACCTAAGAAAAATTTTGAATATCTCGAGTCATATGCAATCATTTTTAGATATTTTCCAAAAACTGCATAAGAATACTCTACACTTCTACTTACTTTCATTACAACACGTTGTACAGAAACTACTGGTAAGACATTTTGAATAACTGGAATGACACTTTCGTCATCTTCCCCATCTGAAACTATGACTGCTCCATTTGCAGAAAATTTTTCTAAGACCTTTCTTATTTCACTAAGAATTTTTTCATCAGCTTGCACTCCTCTATCTTTGATTCCTGCAACCGTAACTACTTCAACTTGGTATCCTTTACTAACCAAATCTTCGTATGTTTTAATTGCTGAAAAAATAGAATTTGAATCTGCGTCTTCAGGATCTTCTAATGCTAATCTTTGTGCTGCCTCAATACAGGAATCTCTGCCAATTACTGGTGTAACTATTCCTGCCTTTTCGCCCACATCATTATCTCTATCAACACAAATTACAAGTAATTTGTTAGCCGTAGATGCATTAACATCTTTTTCTACTTTGCCTGAGCGTTGAGACATTCATCTTGTTTTGTAGAATTACTTTTTAACGATTTCCAACAATTATGATTATTAAAATTCGGTTTTGAGGCTAGTCTGGTCTTGACTCATCAGAAATCTTAACTAACTCTAGTGATTCTGATTTTAATGATTCAATCTTTTGTTTTATCTCTGAAATTTCTTCTTCTGAACTTTCATTCTCTATTAGATTTGCTAGAACTTTGGTTTCTATCACATATGCATTAAATTTCTTCATGGCATCCATGTAACTAATGTAGCTATTTTGCCATTCTTCAGATGGTTTTGATGTGACAAATTCACTAATTTGAGCTGTTATTTGGGATGATGTGATGTCAGCTGATGCAATATATTGTTCTGGTGTAATATCCTTATCTAGAAGTTTTTGATATTCAATTTCAGTTGACTCTTGTAAAATTTCATGAATGTTTTTTACTCCATCTAGATAACCTTCATAATCTGTAACGATGAATGTGGTTTCATTTTGTTGAGGAACCATCCATACAAAAAAACTTGCTCCAGTAATTGCAGCTAAAATGATTATTGTAACTGCAATTCCTTTCTTTGATGCCATTCTAATTCTTAATGTTTGGGAGTTTATAATTGATAATCTTTAAAGAAATTTTCAATTATTAAACAAATATTAGAAAAATTCGCTTTTAGCATAATCTTGACCATAATTTTCTAAAAAGTACTAACATTCGTTAAAATTTTATGAGAAAATCTTTTTCTGAGGCACAAAAAAATTTACCTGCGTCTAGCCTGTAGTGAAATATTTTTCACAGCCTCTTCCTAAATACCACCATGTTTGACAATTTTTAGAATGGTTACAGCATATTGCGTAAAATGTCGCGAAAAAAGGGACATCAAAAACCCCAAAGAAACTAAACTAAAGAATGGACGTCCTGCAGTAAAAGGGACATGTCCTGAATGTGGAACTAATGTTTTCCGAATTGGAAAAATGGAATAATTTAGAAATAAAATCCACACGATTCTTCTTTTTCAAAAACCAATATAGGGTATAGTCTACACTATTTTTTAGTGACCAAAGCAGAATATGAGAATTTACTCAAAAGGATACAGGATAAACTAGGTGATACTGAAAAGGGATCTACTGCTAGGTTTGAACTCCCTGTCGTAGATGTGATGTGGGAAGGCCAAAAAACTTTCTTGCGTAATTTCTCTGAATTCCCAAAGGTGCTTAGACGAGATCCTGACAAAGTATTGCAATATCTCTCAAAGGAGTTTGCAGTTCCTGCTGAAAGAATTGGTGACAAGGCCATGTTTATTGGAAGACGTGATCCTGATGACTTTACCAGACTGTTTCAAATTTATGTTAAAGATTATCTTGAATGTCCAACTTGCAAAAGCCCTGATACAAAAATTCTAAAAGAAAATCGTATATCATTTTTAATTTGTGAAGCTTGTGGTGCAAAATCTACTCTAAAAGGTAAATATGCATAATGCCATTTGCAGTACGTCAAACTGATTACCAAAGAAATCCAATGTTGAATATTTGTGATGCAGAACTATTGGGTAAAACAATTGTTGAAGGTGAACTAAACATGCACATCAGTGAAAGATATTATGGAGAAAGATTTGTGGAAAAAGAAGAAGCTGAAACTCTACTAAAAAATTCTGCCATCATTAACATGGTTGGAGATGAAACTATCTCTTTATCTCTTGGATTGGGTGTTGGTTCTGAAAATGGTGTTAAAAAAATCTCTGGAGTTCCTTTTCTTATTGTCTTTAAAATGTAAGATGCTATTTTTACTTCACATATTTTCATCTAAAAAAAGAAATTCATTTTATCTAGTGGGAGTATTACAAACTAATGACTGACATACTAAGTAAAAAATTAGAATCAAAATTAGATAAAAAATTAATTTCAAAAGATAAACGAAAAACTTTGGATGATGGTTTTAAAAAAGGCAAAGTGATAAACGAAGTTTTAGACAAACCAACTGTTATGACTCTGTACAAAATGATTACAGATCATGTCATTGCATATGTCAATGGTGCTGTAAGTGCTGGAAAAGAATCTGTTTTGTTTTGGGGAGTTGATGAAAGTGATTCTGATGTAGCCTTGAAAATTTATCTTGTAAGTACTTCAAATTTTAAAAAACGAGAGCCATACATTCTTGGTGATCCACGGTTCTCTAGTGTCAAAAAGGGAACAAAAAATCTAGTCTATCTCTGGGCAAGAAAGGAATATCGCAATCTAACGCAATGCTTTGAGGCTGGAATCCCCGTTCCAAAACCACTCTATGTAACAAATAATGTTCTGGCAATGGAATTTGTGGGTGAAAACGGTGCACCATCTAAACAGTTATTGGATTCACAAGTCGATGAAAACGACTACCGTCAGGCAATCCAAATTCTACAAGATATGTATCAAAAAGCAAAATTGGTCCATGGTGATTTTTCAGAATATAATATCTTCAAGACCCAAAAAGGACTGGTAGTTTTTGATTTAGGTTCTGCAGTCGATTTGAGACACCCTAATACTCAAGAATTTCTTAAGAGAGACATTAATAACATTACCAGGTTCTTCAAAAAAAGAGGGGTTTCTGTTGAAGATCCAGATAAATTATTTGAGGATATTGTAAAATGAGCTTTGAAAAATTACTCCGTATCCCAAATGATAGAATTGCAGTTTTGATTGGTAAATCAGGTAATGTTAAATCTAAAATTGAAAACCTATGTCATGTCATTTTGGATATTGATGGGGAGACTGGCGAAGTTCTCATAAAGTCAAATGGTGATGTTGAAAAGATCCAACCATTCAAAGCGATGGAAATTGTTACAGCAATTGGTAGAGGATTTTCTCCTGAAAACGCTTTGACTCTGTTGAAAGGAGAAAACACATTGCATGTTATAGATCTTAGAGAGTTTGCCGGAAAATCTAACGCAAATGTTGAAAGGATAAAAGGGAGAATTATTGGAGAAGGTGGTAGAGCAAGAAGAAATATGGAAAATCTTAGCGGTACTCATATCTCAGTTTATGGAAAAACAGTTTCAATTATTGGTGATGCAAGTAAATTACGATTAGCAGTAGATGCAATATCTTCTATTTCAAGCGGGAGTATGCATGGTGCAGTTTATGATAAACTAGAAGCTGCAAACAGAAAAGAAAAACAAGAAAAAATGAAATTGTGGGAAGATCAAGATGTCTTCTATTAAAGAAAAATTTAATCAAATCTCTCCTAGTGAGTTTTTCTACAGTAATCGTGACTTGGCTGGATTCAGTAATCCTACCCGTTCACTATATACTGCTGTTAGGGAGTTTGTTGAAAATGCTCTTGATGCATGTGATCAAAAAGGTATTCTGCCTGATGTACACCTGACAATCAAGGCTGTCGATCCTGACAAACCAGACCCAAAACCCTACATTTTGACTGTTAAGGATAATGGACCAGGAGTTGATGCTAAACATATTCCACTTGCATTTGGAACTGTTCTTTATGGCTCCAAATTTGGATTAAAACAAGCAAGAGGTATGTTTGGTCTTGGTGCAACAATGGCAATTTTGTATGGCCAAATTACTACCAACAAACCAGTAATTGTGAAAAGTTCAGTCGATGCAAAAATCCAAAATCAATTTGAAATTCTATTAGATATTCAAAAGAACAAACCGATAATTGTAAAACATACTGAAAAAGAAGTTGCAAAAAAAGGACTTTCAGTCAGTATTTGTTTAGAGGGTGATTACTCTAAAGCAGGAAACAAAATTCGTGATTATGTCTATGAAACATCATTAATTACTCCATATGCGACAATTACTTTTGATGATCCTAAAGGACAAAAGTTCCATCATCCTAGATTTGTAAAAGATATACCTCCTCCACCAACAATTATCAGACCACATCCACATGGAATTGATGTTGAAAGAATAAGAAGAATGATAGTTGAATCTCAATTTGAAATCCCAACCATTGATGATATAATGATTGAAAAGGTAAGAAAAGATTTAGGATTATCAAAACAAAGTCTTAGCTTTACTGCAATTATGGCAAAAGCAAAAAAGAAATGGAAAAATCTCTCTCGTCAGGTTCGTGTGGTAATAGCTTTGTTGTCATTTCTTAAAATGGATTTTGAAAAATTAAGTAAAATTAGAATTGAAGATCTTGATGTTCCAAACAAAAAATTACATTATTGGGACTTTGGAGACTCTCAATCAAAAACAGTTGATATGGATCCTGAAAGTCAGTATTTCAAGCAACTCACCAATACTGTTCAAGGTGAGCCACTGACAACTTTTCTTACAAAACGATTTCAGCGCATAGGTCCAACTACAGCTGTAAAATTTGCAGAATTTGCAGGCTTCAAACCTGAAAAACGTATGGGTACTTTTACCAATCAAGAACTAGTAAACCTAAGTGATTCATTACAGAAATTCGATGATTTTATGGCTCCGGACTCTAGTTGTTTGGCTCCATTAGGTGAGGAGCCGTTAGAAAAAGGAATCAAGAAATTTTTCAATCCTGATTTTGTTGCAGTAGTTCAACGACCAGCGTCAGCTTATTCGGGATTTCCATTTATCGTTGAGATGGGAATTGCATATGGTGGTGATATTAAATCGGGTGGGCCACATGTGTATCGATACGCAAACAGAATCCCATTACTTTATGATGAAGGAAGTGATGTGGTCCTAAAAGTTGTAAATGATACTGATTGGGGTAGATACAAGGTAAAAGGCGATCCACCATTTATCATAGTGTCTCATATTTGTTCAACTAGAATTCCGTACAAGACTGCAGGAAAAGAAAATGTTGCAGATAGGCAAGAGATTGAACGTGAATTAAGATTAGGACTACAATTCTTGTCAAGAAAACTTGCGGCATTTATGTCCAAACGAGGACAAGCTGAAATGGCAAAAAAGAGGGCAAATCTTTATGCAAAATACATCCCAATGATCGCAGAGTTTTGTACTGAACTTGCTGGAAAGAAAAAACAACCTAATTACAAGAAAATTTTAGATGAACTAGAACCTATTGAAACTAAACCTGAAACAAAAACTGTAGAGGAGGAAAAACCAATTGAAAACAAATAAAGAAAAAGCTAAAGAAATTAGTAAAAAGGCTAAAGAAAAACAAAAAAGTGTTCTTGAATCTCTAAAAAACCACGGAGCAAAAATCTATGAGGATTTGGAAAATGGACGATTTCCCAAATTTTCAATCCCGAGTAGATCTGTAGGTAATATTGTTTATGATAAAAAATTAAGGCAATACATTTTAGGCAATTCAAATGCATTGAGAAGTGCTAAAAACTCTGCTCAACTGCGCTCTTTCACACAATTAATGTGGCTTGCATTTTTTGCAAATCGTTTAACTCAAGAGAAAAAGTCATCTACGTTAAGAGATGTGTATTACTCTTCACAAGCATTTGCCATAGAATTTGAAGATCAATCTGAATCCGATAACATAATTGTTGATTTGGAAGCAGTAACCTCGAGACCTAGGGAGGATTTCCATATTTTTCCAGAAGAGCGAAGCTCAATTTTTGGTGATTTGAATATAGAATATACTATTCCTGGTTATGAGGGGAAAAAAATGAATTTGTCAAATCATCCTGATGGTTATTCCATTGGGCCTAGTTTGACAACTGCTGAATTAGTTGATACTAGTGCTGAAATTGTAATTGCAATTGAGAAGGGTGGTCTTTTTACAAGATTTGTTGAAGAACAAATTGATAAAAAATTCAAATCTATTATTATCAATACTGGAGGACAAGCTCCACGTTCTACCAGAACTTTACTTAAGCGCCTTCATGATGAGCTGGGATTGCCTGTAATCATTCTAACTGATGGTGATGTGTACGGAGAACACATTGCCATGGTGATTAAATCTGGTTCTGCAAATGCTGCACATCTGAGAGAATTAACCGTACCTGATGCAAAATGGGTTGGGGTTTGGGCTACTGATATAGAAAAATACAAACTACCAACAATCCCAATGACTGAATCTGACATTAAGAGATGCTATGATCTTCAAAAAGATCCAAGATATGAATCAGGAATTTGGAAAAAAGAATTAGAAGTATTTCTAAGATTAAAAAGAAAAGCTGAATTGGAGGCCTTTGCCAAATATGGTCTAACTAACATCACTGACAAATATTTGCCGCAAAAATTAGAATTAGCAAAAAGTCTGTAATTATTTTATCCTAAGTGTCAATACACCATTTCTATATTTGAAATCAAATATCTGCATATTGTTTGCACCTTCTATTGGCACTTCTTTTGAAAATCCTGCAGTTCCTCTGATGTATAGCATTCCATCTACTAGTCTTACTGCAATTTTGTCTTCAGGACCTGGAACTTCTGCAACAAAAACAAATTCCCCTTCACCTTTGATAAGATCATATACCCAATTCTTTTGCTCTTGTTCTCTTGATTGTGTGTAGAGTGGTTTTTGGTCTTTTGTCATTTTCTTTAATACTCTGACCCAGTAAAACATTGTTAGTGCTGCGGCTCCAATTAAGAAGAAACTAACAAAACCTGAATCTGCTCTTTGAGTCATGATATAGATTATTCCTAGAAATAAGATTACAATTATTGGAATTACAAAATTTAGTGATTGTTCATTTGAATATGCACCTTTGTAACTTGCCAAACAGTCCAAATCTGAGTTTACCAAATATAAAGTATCTTTGGTTTTTATTACCATTTTTAAAATTTGAGCTATGACTGAGGATGAAAAATTTACCAAATTAACAAAACGTGAAATTATGATTAGAGGTACAGTTGTTGCTGTAATCATATCTGTTCCTTCTCTTATTGCATTTGTCTTAGTTTGGGTTTTTCTAGATGACATGATTTTAGGGGCAATTTTGGGTGCAGTAATTCACTTTATTGCAATGGGTTTTTCCTTAAAAATTTCAAAAAAACTGTTGGTAAAAAAATAATGCATAGATCATGTTTTATTACAATCATCTAATTGAAAAATATGGATTCTAAAATTGAAGATGATCTAATATCTGAAATTCATTTGAATTCTGTACAGGCCAAAGTGTATTTGCTTGTTACCTGTTATGGAAAAATGTCTCCTCAAACAATTTCAGAAAAATTAAAGATTTCTTTGAATGATGCAAAAATAGCAACAAAAGATCTGATGAATCTGGGTGCTTTCATAGATATTTCTGAAACTGAATTTGAGGCAATGCATCCCAGATTTACTGTGGTTAACATGTATAGACGAATGTGTGAGCGAGAAAATATTGAATTTAAGCGAAACAAAGTTGTTGATAATATAGGTGTGATTTTGGAAAAACCATATGATGATGCAAGAACTAAATAACACTTCGATTTTTGAACTGCATTGACTATTGATACTGAAACATGCAAACATCAACCTGTTTACTTTGGTGTGGTTAACATCAACATAGATGAAAGAACTATTGGGTCCGTTGATGTTTGGAGATGTGGTGTTTGTAAGAAAAGATTTTGTGAAGAAAAACAACTTGGAATTGAAGAATTAGCTGATCTTGTAGGGATGCCAAAAATCGATCCTGATGCAAAATGGGGTGTTACAGTTTGTAAATTACAACAGGGAAAATACAAGTGGAAATTAGTAAAATTAAAAGAAAATGGCGAAATCAAGCACGAATGTCTTGATGAAAAGATAATTCCTTTAACAGTAAAAGATTACAAAGTTGAAGATGAAAAACACTGGAGCTTTTTGATTGATGATAACGTCAACAAAGCAGTGGAAATTTAATTTCTAACATGGAACTCAAAGTTCACATTAATGATATTCATGGCAGTCAAATGGCTGCAAAGATTAATGGTAAATTTACCATAGGTGATAATGATTTTCGTTTTACAGCAATTGCTTTTGGAAGAATAGGTGGACAAAATGTTGGAGCAAAAATTTCAAAAACTACTGAAAAAGAATTAGAAAAACTAGGTTATGATGTTGACGAGGTAATAATGTCTCTTCAAAGAAACTTACTTCAAGGAGATTTGTCTCTTCCAGAAGGACTCAAAAAAGAATCATTTGTTGACGACTAGAATTCTGCTTCTTCTAATGCTTTTGCACAAGAACAACTTCTAATTTCAGGAATTGTTTCAATTAACTCTGTTAGTATTTTCTTTGTTCCTTCAACATTTTTTGAAAGTGTTTCTAATACTTCTTTTGCAGTTACTGGTTTTTCTGCCCAAACATCATAATCCGTTACTGTTGAGATTGATGCATAACAAATCTGTGCTTCTCTTGCTAGTTGACATTCTGGAACTAGTGTCATTCCGATAATGTCTGCACCTGTTGTTCTGTAGAATTTTGATTCTGCTTTTGTAGAAAATCTTGGGCCTTCAATACATACGTATGTACAATTTTTATGAATTTTTATATTTTGATTGTCTGTAACTTTTGTAATTGATGATTGCAACTCTGGACAGAATGGATCTGCTACTGAAATATGAATAACTCTGCCGTTTTCAGAAAATGAACCGTCTCTTGATTTTGTAAAATCTAGAAATTGTGATGGCAATACAAAATGCCCTGGCTCTAATTCTTCTTTTAGGCTTCCGACTGCTGATGGAGCAATAATTCTTGTGACTCCTAACTCTTTGAATGCCCAAATATTTGCTTTATAATTAATCATATGTGGGGGAATTGTATGTTTTTTTCCATGTCTAGGAAGAAAAGCAATTTTTCTTCCTTTGAAAGTCCCCACTGTTATTGTGTCTGATGGTTTTCCATATGGGGTGTCGATATCTACTTCTTGTGCATCTTCTAGTAATCCTGAGTCATAAATTCCAGTACCGCCAAAAATCCCAATTTCTACATCTTTTTCCATTAATACTTCACCAATGATTTACAATCATACTTGCTTATTCCTTTCATTCCATTAAGATCTGTTAATTCAATAATGAATGCAAAACCTACAATTTTTCCTCCTACTTTTTCAATTAGTTTTGCAGATGCCTTAGCTGTTCCTCCTGTAGCAAGCAAATCATCACAAATAAGGACTCTTTGTCCTTCTTTGATTATGTCTTTTTGAATCTCTATGGTATCCTTTCCATATTCAATTGTGTATGACATCTTTATGGTTTTGCCTGGTAGTTTTCCTGCCTTTCTAATCATCATCATTCCCTTGTTGTATCTTGTGGCTAGAATACAAGCAAGAATGAATCCTCTTGATTCTATTCCTGCAAAAAGATCAATATTTTTTGGATGAAAATGTTTTGAAAATTCATCAGCAATAGTTGTCATTGCTGATGGATCTTTTAGGATGGGGCTAAAATCTCTAAATAAAATCCCCTTTTTAGGGAAATTTGGATATTCAGCTATTCTGTCTTTTAGGTTCATAGAAGTGGTGAATTTAGGTAAAATAAAATTGTTTGATGTTACTCTATCTCAAATGTAGTTTCGCCTGAAGTAAACGCATCATGTACTTTAATTGTGTATGTTCCTGGCTCTGTATCTTTTGGAATTATCCATGGTTGATTTATCTCTCCTTGTGATGATGCTTGGAACGATAGTGACTCTATGATCTCTCCTTCTTCAGATATAATATCAATATTTACTGTTTGACTAACTCCTACTATCTTTATTTGCAAAGTTTTTCCATATCCTGGGATATCTGCACCTTTTTGAACAGAAATTTGTATGCCTTCGGTAACTGTTGATATTACTTCTATTTCTATCGTGTCAAAGTTTGAGCCGCTCTTTGCAGTAATTGTCCACATTCCACTTTTTGCCTCTGATGGGATTCTAAATGACCCTTCTGAAATTTTTCCGTTCTTATCTGAAAAAGTTTGTCTTTCTTTTACTATATTTCCATCAGGATCCTTCATTGTTACTGTAAGCAACACGTTCTTTGCAGTATCTCCTAAAATTAACACGGAATCTCCTGGGGCATAACTTAACTTTGTTGTGTTTATCTGAATTTCCCCTGATCCTGTTTGTAATCCTACTGTGAAGATCTCTGAACTTTGTGCACTTCCTTTACTAGCTACAGCTGAATAGACCCCTGATGCATATCCTGATAAATCAAGTTCATATTCTGCAGTACCGTCTGGTTCTAGTTTGATAGAAATCGTATCACCTTTTGGTTTGTCAGATGGATCTATGATTAACAAGCTAATGATTTCAGAAGCTTTTCCAGTAAATGAAATCATTGCTGTATCTGCAGTGCTATAATTTAATTTATCAAATTCTAAATTGACTGGAATTGTAGGTAGTTGACCTAATCCGGCATAAATAAACTCTGTATCTTTTTCTTGAGTTGCAATTAATGTGTATGTGCCTTTAGCAGATGATTGTTCTGTTTTGTATTCAAATTCTATAAATCCTGATTCATCTACCTGAATTATGTCTGAAAACAATTCTTTTCCTTGAGGATCTTCTAAAACAATCTCAATTGGTTTGTTAGGCACCGCTGTTCCATTAAATTGCATTATTTCGCCAAGTTCAAATTTTAATTCAGATGGTGCAATGATTATTTTTTTATCTGTTTCCACTGTCCATGATTTTAGAATATTTTCTCTTCCATCAGTAATAGTGGCACTATATTTACCAAATGGGGTGTCTAGTGGAATGATTATTGGTTCCGCCAATTTCCAGTTTCCTTTAGCATCAATTTCAGCTGTTCTTGAATTAATTATTTTTCCATCTTCTGTTTTAATTTCTGCAGTAACTGCACTGTTGGGTTTTCCTGTACCTGAAATCTCTAAAAAGTCGCCTCTATGAATTACATCTGGAATTCCCTTAATTGTAAGTTTAATGTTTTCTGCAATTGGGATTCTATTTTCTACTTGTCCTAATCTTAAACTGATCTTTTTTTCTTCTCCGTCACTATCTTTAACCTTAAAATCTACTCTTTCTGCATCTTGATTTTCTGGAATTTTCATTGTTGTCATAAAGTGACCATTTTCATCTGTTTCAAAACTGCCAATTTTTGAATTATCTATGTAAAAATCAAATTCTTGTGATGCTCCAAAATTATCTCCTGTTACTCTGATAGATGAACCTGCATTAGGTTTTTCTGGGATTATCCTAAAAATTGAATCTGAAAGAATTCCTGCACCTGTGGATGTTTTTCCTGATTTAATTTCTGTATTTTCTACAACTGGGGGTAATTCTTTTGGTAGTACTTTTCCTGTATCTTGCTCATTACTTTTTATGTCAATTGCCTTCCAGTTGATTCCTGGATTTTTGTTGTCTGTTTTTACTCCAAACTTCACTGACTCTCCTTTTTTGATTGATTCTGAAGTTGTAAAAATAATGACTCCTTGTGGAGTTTTTTCACCTACCCATCCTTTTTCAGTTTTAAATGACTTGAAATTGAAGTCTGCACCTAACCATATTCTAAAACTATTGATCTCCTCATCTGAATCATTTGTAAATTCTATTATTGTTGTCTCTTCCAGTCCTACACTTTCTGCATTAATTCCTTGAGCGTAAACATCTGGTGGAATTGAAATTAACGCTATTGAAAATAACAATACAATTGAGAGTAAAATTCCTCTCATAGAGGGCTTGTTCATTATTTTCAAACTGCTCATCTCTCTCTTAAACCTTAAATCTTTTTTTTAATTTCCATATTTCTAAATTCAGTATTTATCATGAGCAAACTTCTTAAGCTTTGGCCTTTTGAAATTTATCTAAATCTGACTTTGTACTAACATTTTGATATTGTCTAATTCGCTCTGCAATTAGTCTATACAATGATCTAAACTGGTCTTTTGTTTTATCGGAGAGAAAATCAGTCTCTTCTAATGCAATTTTTTCACATATGTATCTGGTAATTTCTTCATTGTCAAATTTGCCCCAATCATCATCACTATGTTCCTGCCAAATCTTTCTTAATTTTTCTAAATTACCTTTGCCCTCTTTTGATAATACATCTTCTGGTGTAAGATTTGAGAATCCTTCTTGTCTTAATTTAATCTCGTATGTTTGATTAACTGGATGTAGATAGTCTTCAATAACAATATAGTCTTCAATTGACTCAAGCTTTTTTCCTTCCAATTCAAAGAAAATAGTTTGAACTGCTGAAAATTCGTTTGAAACTAGTTGAGCTGAAATTTGTTTAGATTCTTCAGTATTGTCTAATAGAATAAACGTTCTGTATCCATGATTTCTGTAAAAAATTGCCAAAGGTAGAACTGAATTTTTGTTATACGCTGCAACCACGTTTAATGGATTCATTGAGATGTTTGGATCTTGCAAGAATTTATCAAATGCATTTAGATACATAGAATCAGACATTGTTTCAACTATGATGACTGGTCTGGAGTTTGTTCCTATCTCTCTGTCTACAATAGATTCTACTTGCCCTCTTGATAATCCGTACAAAATTGGTGTTAATGTTTTATCATCTGCGTTCCAATAATCATAAAATATTCTGCTTAGGTGTTTTCTTTTATCTAACTCTACTACAAGTAAGTTTCCAGGTGTATAATCAAAGATCATAAACGGTGAATGTGTTGCATACAGAACTTGGTTAGATCCTGCCAAATTTTTTAACAAATCTGAAATTCCCATCTGTTGGGTTGGGTGAAGATTTCTTGCAGGTTCATCTAAAAGTAGAATTGCTTCTTTTAACTCTGCTCTTTGTGTTTCAGCTGCAAAATTTACAATAAAAGAAAATGTCCATTTAAAACCCTCTGCCCTCCTGTTTAGTAAACCCGTATTGGTTACTGTACCATCCCTGTGAACATCTGAAATCACAACACTCATGATATTTCCTGGATTGTATCTCAAGTCTACATGGATTGGATCTCCTTTCCATGCTGGATTTAGTTTTCTAGTCAATCTATTGCTTGCAGCATTTAGTAACTTGATACACTTTGATGGACTCTCTTTAACTTCTTCTAACTCGTTCATGTCTAACTCTGCCAGATAGAATAGATTTCTTACAGTCTCAGCTTTGTCAAATTCCTCTATGTATTCAATAGAGTCTGCCCTATCTCCTTTTTCCTCTCTAAGATATTCGTTGAGATTTATGTTACCGTAGATTTTTTTATAATCTGAAAAATAAACAAATCTTGGATGTAACTCTGATTCTATGAAGTTTTGTAGAGCTGTTTTTTCACTTTTTCCACTTAGTAAATTTGAAAATTGATTTTCTGGTTTAGCATAGATTTTTTCCCATTCTTCAATTACTTTGGGTTCTTGAATTGCAATAACATGAAATTGATTGCTAAATTCTGCCATTCCTCTATCAAACGATTCTTGATTATTTGGGACTCTTCCTTCAAAGAATGATGTATCAATTTGAATTCTAAGGTGATTTGGAATAGTATCTAAAAATTCGATAATCTGTTTTGAGAAGTTTTCCCATGAATTGAGTCCTTTATTTTCTTCTTCTCCAAGCTCAATATCATCAAACTCGTATTGAACTTTGGGCTTTCTATTTGTTCTAAATAATCTAATTTTTTTTATTTCTGGAAGACTTGGAAACTTTTCTTTTAACATTTTAATTTCATGCTGATTTAATTCAAATTCCCCTTCTGCCAATTTGATCTCATTTTTGAGATCTTCACTCATTTCGTCACAAAGATCTAATTCTGAAACTTCCTCATCTCTATTCAAAAGAGTTAATGCTTGAAGAATAGTAGTCTTTCCACTCTCATTTCTTCCAACAAATGCTGCTAAATCTCCGACTGTAATCTCTCCAGAATCATGAATGCAACGATATGCTCTAACTCTGAATTTTCTAAGTCGCATCAAGCGATATTTAGTCGGCTACGATTTAACTCATTCGTCAAATTGATCTGAAGTTGATTGTTTTGCTAAATAGATATAGGGGAAACCGCGATTTTAAAATAAAATGGTATCAAAGATAACCTTTATTGTATTTGTTTTACCCGTGATTCTTTCAATCGTTTTTGGATCTGTTGTTATGGGTGCTGTTCTTCAAGAACCTGATAGAGAATTAAACATGATGCCTTCTATGTCTTATTCTAGGGACTCGTCTTCACATGATTCTGATATTAAAATAATTGGATTATCAAAATCATATTCTTCTTCCGAATCTGTAGAAGTATCAATTGAAGTAAAGGATTCATCATTTGATTGTGGAGATCTTTACATAACCATCTATTCTGGAAAGGATGTAATTACTCAGGGTGGATTTTTTGAACAGTGTTTTGATGAAAGAAATGAGTTAATTCCTGTTGGAGATGAATTTTCAAAAATAATTGACACTCCTGGCTCATATCAAATTGTAGCAGAAATGATTTCAAAAGATCTTAAAAACATCTCGATTAGTGAAAAATTTACTGTTAAATAGGAATGACTTATGGAGAATATGAAGTTAAATTTAAAAAATAAGGTGATTTGATGGCAAAGAAAAAAGACAAACTAGTTGATGAAGCAAAGAAAATTCAGGCCGAACTTGATGCATTAAAAAAGAAAAAGAAGTATTAGATTCTGCTCCAAAGAAAGCCAAAACAAAAAAAGCAGAAGCAAAACCCGCAAAGAAAACAGTAAATCTCTGCGTCCGCCTCTGTCTCTAAAATTACCTCCATCTCGTCTAAATGATTCTGGTCTTCTGATGTCTTTTTCTGTTGGATTTTCGTATTTCTTACCTATTTCATCCACTCTGATATTGAGCTTTTCAAGCAGTGTGTTGTTTAATCCCTCGCCATAGACATCAACTCTGGCAGCAATGACTGCTTTTGCAGCAATTGCTCTTGCAATTTTTCCTCTTTGCCATCTAGGTGCTGCATGAACCATTGCATGTTGGAACAATAATCCATGTTTTGGTGGTTGAGATCCAGTCTTTAATGATCTAAACAATGCTTTTTCTGCCCCAAGAACTTGGATGGTACTTGCAGGTAGTGATGCCAATCTTTTAAGACTGCCAGCCCTTCCCAAAATTCTAGCACCTACTGCTGTGCCAAGTATTGCAGAAAGATTTGGTGCAATTGATTCCATTTCAGATTCAATATGTTCTTCAAGTTTTTTACGTAATTCATGAAAGTCTAAAATTTGTTTTGCAATTGATTGAACAATTGTTAAATTGACATCTGATATGTCTCCTCCTCTACTTTTTGTAGAAATTAAAGATAACATCTCAACTTTTGATTCTGGAAAACCTGCATCTTCAAAAACTTGTTTTGTTAATGATTCACGTTTTCCCGCTATGACTATTTGTGCATAACCATTGATACTATCAATGACGTTGTCTAGTTCAGGAAAATGTAATCCATACCATTCTCTTAATCTTGAACTTAGAGCATTTGCAATTTTATCAATCTCATCTAATGAATTAATTGCTTGAATAATGTGCAAGTCTGGACTTTCAGATACTTCTGTAACCTTTGAAGATGATAACCCTAAAGCAAATTCTCTTAGTTTTCCTAATGCATCCTGAGGATTAGATGCAAATCCTGAATCAACAATAATTTGTGGTTTTGATGCTTGTATTCTTTCTAATTCTGAATCATCCATTATTTGAGAATCTATGTTACTTTTTTTTAAAATTGCAAGTAGAGACTCATCACTTACTGAAACTCCTCTTTGAATTGAAGCTAGATAATTAATGAGTTCGTTTAGTTTTGATTCTTTGTTTTTTATTAAAAGATACTCTTTTACAGGATTTGAAAATGAAAATGATTTTTCTAGTTTATCATCATCAAAAACTGAGATTCCCAATTCTGTTAAAATCACAGAATACATGTCTAGTTCAATCTAAATCGCCTTTAAAAAAGGTACTAGAATCACAAATCAACTGTTATATTCGAAACTGCCCTCCATTAATCAAAGTGGAGCCTGATCTTACAACTTCCATCGGTCCAATCCAATTAAACAAACCTGTTATGTTGGCCTCTGGAATTCTAGGAATCTCGTTAGATGTTTTTAATCGTCTTTATCGTTCAGGTGCAGGGGCTGTTGTTACCAAATCTCTTAGTACAGAACCATGGGAAGGCTATCCAAATCCTACAATCTTTAGTGTTAAGGGAGGAGGATGGATTAATGCTGTAGGGCTTTCAAATCCTGGTGCAGAAAATTTTGCAAAAATGATTGAACCTAACAAAGATGTTCCAATAATTGTAAGCCTCGTAGGCTCTATTCCTGAAGATTTTGAAAAGATGATTCAACAATTTGAAAACTGCAAAGTTGCAGCTTATGAACTGAATTTGTCTTGTCCTCATGTTGCAAAAGTTGGATTGGAGGTTGGTGATGATCCTGAACTAGTAAAAAAGATTGTTTCTACTGTAAAAAATTCTACTAATGTGCCTGTTATTGCTAAAGTTGGTTTGGGAACTACTCATTATCTAAACACTGTGGGAACTGCTATTGAATCTGGAATTGATGCCATTACTGCAATTAACACCGTTAGGGCAATGGCAATAGATGTTGAAACACAACGCCCTATCCTTAGTAATAAGTTTGGAGGTTTGTCTGGAACTCCAATCAAACCAATTGCGTTAAGATGTGTTTATGAAATTTCATCCAAATATGATATCCCCATTATTGGTTGTGGTGGTATTTCTACTTGGGAGGATGCTGTGGAATTTTTCCTAGCAGGAGCTTCTGCTATACAACTTGGAAGTGCCATAGGTGATAATTGGATAGATGTATTTGATGAAATTAATACAGGAATATTACAATACATGGAGAAAAAAAATTATTCTAAAATAAAAGAGATGGTTGGGCTTGCAAAGAAATTATAATCACACAACAATTGTTACAATCGAAAAAGTAATTGATGAAACTCCTACCGTTCGAACTCTGGTTTTTTCTGATGATGTGATGCCAAGTGTTCTCCCAGGACAATTTGCAATGGTTTGGATTCCTGGAATTAATGAATTACCCATGAGTGTGATGATTTCAGATGAATCTGGAAAAGCAGCATTCACTGTTCGAAAACATGGAGTAGCATCTACTGGATTGTTTAATGTGAAAGTAGGCCAACAAATTGGAATTCGAGGCCCTTATGGAAATTCTTTTGATCTTAAAGAAGGAAAACTTTTGTTAGTTGGTGGAGGGACTGGTCTTGTACCTATGATGAGATTACTTACACATGTCAAACATACAGATGATGTGACTGTTTTGATTGGTGCAAAGTCAAAAAATGAAGTATTTTTTGAAGAACTGGCAAATAGACTTTTGACAAACAATACTCACAAAGTAATCGTCTCAACTGATGATGGAAGTTATGGTGAAAAAGGCTTTGTCACTGATTTAGTTGAAAAACATCTAAACCAAACAAAATATGATGCAGTCTATGTTTGTGGACCTGAAATAATGATGTACAAAACTGTCCAATCTGCTCATTCTAGGGGTGTCTTTGTACAGGCCAGCCTTGAACGAATGATGAAGTGTGGTGTTGGAATATGTGGCAGTTGTTGTATGGGTGAAGATCTTGTATGTAAGGATGGAACTGTCTTTGATGGTGAACACCTATCCCAAAATAAGGAATTTGGCAATTATCATAGGAATAAGGCTGGAATTTTAGAAAATTATTAAGTTTGACCAGCAAGGTTTAAAATAAATCATAAAATTAATTGCGTGAAGGGAATGGGAACTCCAAAAATTGTATTAACTGCTGATCGTACATTGATGTCTCCATACCGGGGATTGTCTCTTGCCACGTTTTTTGGATGTGCTCCAGCTTTGGACCCTAATAGAGACCCCAAGAGCTTTTGGTATAAAATTCTTGGAAAACAAGTGACTCCAAAGATTTTGTTTGATTTTATCTGTAATTATATTCCTCACACAAATGGTGTAGCAAATTATGCTCCTTACGGTTTACGAAAACTAGAGGCTGGTCTATTACGAGACGGATTTAGCAGACAAGATGTTGTTGTCGCACACCCTGATCATATTGAAAAATTCATTGGACCTGAAACACTAGTTGTTGGAACATATGAAATGGATCCATTAGGAATGGGGCCAGTAACTATGACATTTACTTATGGTAGAAAACAAATGTCTTATGATGAGTATTACAACACTGAACTACATCGTAGAATCAAAGCTGCCAAAGCTAAAACTGGAAGTAAGGCCAAAGTAATTTCGGGCGCATCTGGAACTTGGCAATATAACTATGATCCAGAAAAAATTGAAGAGTTTGGAATTTATGCAATTTTAGAAGGTGAGCTTGGAGGTATTGCACCCGAGATTGACGGACATGCTGGTAGGTTCTTCAACTATTTGATTAACGGTGACTTTGAAAATATGGATCCTTTCAGAAAACGAAGTGACTTCAAAGTTAACATTAAAGAATTTGAAAGAAACGGCAGAAAACTTCATGGAAGGTTTGTTAATTTTTGGGATAGACCAGAGCTTGAAGAGATTCCAGACATTGTAGAACCAAGTATGCATGGAATGATTGAAGTTATGAGAGGCTGTGGAAGAGGATGTAAATTCTGTGATGTGACATTAAGATCACTAAGATATTATCCTCCAGAAAAAGTCAAAAGAGAAATTGAAATTAACATTAAGAAAGGTGGTTCTAAATCTGCATGGGTTCATAGTGATGATATCTTTGTTTATGGAATGGATCCAAGAACTGCAAAAGGAATGGAACCAAATCGAGAAGCATTAGAAGAACTGTTTACTGCAATCATGTCTACGGGTGTTGAACATACAAACCCCACTCATGGAACATTGGCAGGAGCAATTGCTGATGAAAAATTAATTCCAAATCTGTCTAGAATTATGAAAGCAGGACCTGACAACATGATTGGCGTTCAAGCCGGATTTGAAACTGGAAGTTTGAGATTAATTGGTAAATATGCTGACAGAAAACTGGCACCTTATTCTCCTGATGAATGGCATTGGGTTGTAAAAGAGGGTGTAAAGACCTTAAACCAGGATTATTGGATTCCTGCATTTACTCTAATCATGGGACTTGATAATGATGAACAACCAGAAGATTCATGGGAAACTATTCGTTTAATCAGTGAATTAGAACATGAACAACCTGAATCTATGTTTACTGCAACAGCCTTGACATTTGTCCCAATTGGATTACTTGAAAAGTCTGATTTCTTTAATATTGGAAATGAAATGACTCCTGCACAACTAGGCGTTCTTTACAAGACATGGCAGCACAATTTCAAGTATGGCATTCAGAAATTCATGACTAAGACTGGTTCAAAGGGACCTCAAAGATACTTTTTCAATGCAATTGCAAGGTCACTGGGTGGTGTTCCGTTAGGTGCTATGGAAAGATATGCTCGCAGAAAGAGCAAAGAACATGAGCACGTTATCGAAACTGTCAAGGCAAAATACTGGTAGTATTCCAAATACATAAATTCGTTAATTTGCTATGTAGATTATGGCAACTCACGGTTCGCTTACAAAAGCAGGCAAAGTAAGAGGACAAACTCCAAAGGTAGAAGGACGCAAAATTGTAGGTACTAATTCTAGTCTTAGGAACAAGAGTAATTTCAAAAAGAGATTTGTCTTAGGTAGATTCCCTGGTCAAAACAAACCTGGGCAACGAAGAAAGAGACGATAGTCAATTTTCTCTAAAATTTTATCATTGTGCGATCATTTTTTAAAACAATACTCTTATAAAGTACTGGTACCGTACCATACGGTATGGTAGAAGATTTAAGATTAGATAGTTTAGAGGGCGTAGGTCCTGTAACTACAAGAAAATTATCCGATGCAGGTGTCCACAACGTCATGGACCTCATCGTTAGAGGTCCTGTAGAAATTAAATCGAAAACCTTAATCACTAGATTGGATCACATAAAACCATTCGGTGTATAGTTATGGAAGAAGTACAAAAGAAACAAGCTATTTCTCTTTCAGAAGTTAAAGAAATCTTAGGTAAAGTTGATCCTGAAGAGATGGATCAAATACAACGTTGGACCTATGATTATGTTTCAAAATTTGTATCACTTGATCCTAAAGATGCAAAAGAGATGAAGAAAAAACTCATCAAAGAATGTGAATTAACAGAAGATGAAGCTGTTGAAATTGTTAACATTAGACCAACAAGTATGGCAGAGTTACGTTCTTTCACGTTTGGTTGGAAAAAATTAATTCTTGCTGAAACTCTGGAAAAAATGCTCAAGATAATTAAGGAGCATTCTTAATTTCTCAGGAGTATTTAATTTTGTATAGGGCACAATCCCCACCTAGAAAATATGAGGAATATGCATATGTTCTAGATTTTAATCCTAGAGGTAAATCATCTACTGTTAGAGGAAGGGAAGGGATAATCATCACTGCAATTGGTGAAGATAGATTAACTATCCTGGAAATTCTTGGAGTTGAAAATTCTACCTTTGAAGTAGGTGAGAGAATCTATATTGGAAAAGAAGGACGAACCAAAGTTCAATCTGTACTGGGAAAGATGGACTATGAAAAAATATCTTCATCTGCTCAAAGTGAATTACAAAACGTTGTAGAAAATATTGTAACTGAGAATGAATCAAAATTTGTTGAATACTTGAACAAAGCACAACCATTGACCCCTAGAATTCATGCATTAGAATTGATTCCAGGAATAGGCAAAACTTACATGAAAACAATGCTAGAAGAAAGAGAAAAAAAACAATTTGAGAGTTATGAGGATTTACAAGAAAGAGTTGGATTCAAAGAACCAATCAAACACATCACAGAACGAATCATGGATGAAATTACTGGTGAAAGTAGAATGAATCTCTTTGTTAAGAGATGATAAAACGAAAACTACTGGGACAACACTTTCTTAACTCAAAAACAATCGCAGAATCTATCGTATCTGAGGCTAAAATCACAAAAAATGATGTTGTATTTGAGGTTGGAACTGGATTGGGTATATTGACTCCATTATTATGCAAAAAAGCAAAAAAGGTGATTTCTATTGATGCAGATGAAACACTTGTAAAAAAGGCAAGAACTGAATTTTCAGATATTGAAAATCTTGTTCTAAAATCGGGTGACGGATTCAAGAAAAAAGACTCATTTTCTATTTTTGTATCAAATCTGCCTTATTCTAAGAGCAAAGATGCTGTGGAGTGGTTGGCTCAACGTTCATTTTCCCATGGAGTAATTATGGTTCAAAAAGAATTTGCAGAAAAACTTGTTGCAGAATCCAAGAATCGAAAAGCAGTAAGTATTATTGCCACTTATGCATTTGATATAGAAAAAATATCTAATGTTAGAAAGAATAATTTTTCACCACCTCCAAAAGTTGATTCTGTAATTCTGAAAATAACAAAGAAAAATAATATGGACAAAAGACTAATTTCTACCATTAATGAAATTTTCTCATACCGAAGAAAGACTGTGAAAAATATTCTAAAACAATTCAATAAAAAAACTGTAATAGAGAAACGTGTTGATGACTTGTCTGGAGATGAAATAGTAAATCTTGCAAAACAAATTCTCAAATGATGAATATCCTCCATCTGAGGATACCTTTTTCATTGCAAACAACATTGAAAACGAAAAAGGAAAATATGCATTAGATATTGGAAGCGGTTCTGGATATCTGACAAAGCTATTGACTGAAAATTTTTCTTTAGTTGTTGGAACTGATATTAATTGTGAAGTATTACAACATCAAAGCTCTTACAAAACACAGAATTTGATTTGTTGTAACGGTTCAGATGCATTAAAGATAAAATTTGATTTTATTGTATGTAACCTTCCATACTTGGCAACTGATCAAATCTTGGATATTGCAACAGATGGTGGATTTGAAGGATTTGAGATTCCTAAAAAAATATTTGATTCTGCTATAAAAAATCTTGAGGAATGTGGTAAGTTTGTTTTTGTTACGTCTTCTCTTTCAAACTATCAAAAACTCATAGATTATGCACAAAAATTAGGTTTGAAAACACGTATTATAGCAAAAAAGAAACTTTTCTTTGAGGAATTAATTCTAGTAGAAGCAGTTAACTAACTATTTTCTTAATTTTTCTTTTGCATATTTGATTATTGCATCAGTCATTTGTGTTGTAGATGCATTACCGCCAATGTCCCATGTTACTGCTTTTCCTTCATTGATTACTTGTTCTGTTGCTGCAAATATTGCATCTCTGATTTCTCTTTCACCAAGATAATCTGCCATCCATGCTCCTGATAGAACAGTTGCAGTAGGATTTACTTTATTTTGTCCTGCAAATTGTGGCGCACTTCCATGTGCAGCTTCAAACATTGCATAATTATCCCCAATATTTGCAGAATAAATTAATCCTATTGAACCAACAAGTGCTGATGCAAGCTCGGAAATGATATCCATGAATAGATTGGTACTAACTAATACTGATCCATTGAATTGTTCAGTTGCAATTACCATTTGCTGTGCCATGTTGTCAATATATATTTCAGATAATTCGATATCTGTCCCTTCAATGGCCTTTTGAGTTTCTTCCCAAAATATCCCATCTGTTTGTTTTAGGATGTTTCTTTTTGTTACTGCAACCATCTTTTTCATATTGAATTTATTTGCCCAATCTACTGCTGAATTAATTAATCGCCTACTTCCATGTCTTGTAATTTTTCTAATGGCAATTGCTGCATCATCTGTAATTTTTGCCTCTACTCCTGTATAGAGTCCTTCAGTTGCTTCTCTAAAACAAACACAATCAAGTTTTCTATCTGGAGTTAATCTATCATAAGTTTTAGTTGGTCTAATATTTGCGTAAAGATCAAATTTCTGTCTTAGTGTTACTGCAACACTCCTTGGCGCCCCTGGAACTGGAATTGTAGTTGTTGGGCCTTTAAAACAACAGTCTGATTCTTCTAAAATCTTCATTGTTGCGTCTGGGATGTATGATGCATCTTTTCTACCATTTTTATCCCATTGCTCTGAACCTGCCTCACATAGAACTAATTCTGACTGGAAATTACATTCTTTGAGAACTCTTAACATCGAATCTACAACTTCTGGTCCTATTCCGTCTCCTTTCATCACTGCAGCTTTTTTAGTCAAAACTGCAAGTTTTTGAGGAGTTTATTATTTAATTCTACCTTGCTTGGAAATGATTTCTACATGTTATCTATAGAGATGATTTAATAGTTATTTTTGTAAAACCATCTTAAATGAAAATAGTTCAAATTTCTGATCTTCATGTTGGATCACAATTCTTAGAAGAAAAATTTAATGTATTGGTAAAAGAAATCAATGATCTGAATCCTGATGTGATTGTAATTACTGGTGATTTGACAAATGAAGGTTTGATGAAAGAATATGAGAAATGTAAATCTCTGTTGGAGAAATTTAATACAAAAAAAATTATTGCAATTAGTGGAAATCATGATTATAGAAATACTGGTTATTTACTATTCAAGAGATTCTTTCCATTTCAAACTGTTAATGAATTAGGTGATGATGTTGTTTTGGTAACTGTTGGTACTGCAAGACCTGATAGAAACGAAGGTGAAGTAGGATACAGACAAAACCTTTGGTTAGAGAGAACCATGAAAAAATACAAAGATAAGATAAAGATTGTGGCAATGCATCATCACCTTATTGCAATTCCTGATACTGGTTCTGATCAACTAACTGTAGTTGATGCAGGTGATGTGTTAAGAACAGTACTTGATTCCAAAGTTGATGTTGTATTGTGTGGACACAAACACAGACCATGGGCTTGGAATTTTAGAACACTGACTGTTGTAAATGCTGGAACTGCTACCTCTGAGAGAGTACGTGGGTTGTTTGAAAACACGTACAACATTTTGACAATCTCTGACAAGACAGTCCAAGTTGACTTGAAGATCGTTGGTGGGAAACGGGTTCCAATCAATGAAATTGTGAATAATTATAGCCAATTTCATGATGAACTAGACAACGCTTAAGTTTTCAAAAAATTTCTCTAAAGTTTGACTTATTTACAGATTAATTCTAGCCATCTTTGTGCGGGGATCGCCTAGCCTGGTAGGGCGTGGGATTGCTAATCCCATGTCCGCAAGGACACGGGGGTTCAAATCCCCCTCCCCGCGCCATTAAAACTTAATAGACCGATTCGAGAAGTTTTTACATGGGACGAAGAAAAACTCAAAAAATTATACGTACAGGTCCTAAAAATGCAACAACTGGAATGTGTCCCGTTTGTAAAACGATTGGTAAAATATTCATTCTTGGTTCTCCTGGCGAAGAGCGTGCAAAGTGTGAAAAATGCCGCCAAGAATTTGAATTATAGTGCAAAAAGCTAACCTGCCCATCAAAATATTTACCCATAACTTTTTAAGACAATTTTTTCCTGATAGATAATCATGAGTTCAGAAGCTGAAACCATCTATGAACGAGTTGCAAAACTTGAAGATGAAATTGCATTACTCAGAAGCGAAGTCGATATCCTCAAAAGAGCATTGAGAAACAAAATTGCTCGTCATGAAATCTCAATGATTAAGAAAGGACAAGACATAGATTCTATTATTGATTAATTTTTTGTCTTTATACTTCTAATTAATTCTAAAATAAAATCTACATCTTCTGCATTTGGATTAATTTCCAAATATTTATTCAAATATTTTAAAGCATTATCATAATTTAGTAATCTTTCTTCTAATATCCCCTTGTCTCTAATGTCTTCAGGAGATTCTGGTTCAATTGCTAATACCATGTTGACACAACGAAGTGCCTTGTCATAAACAAAAGATTGAACATATGAATTCTTCAAATTACGAGTGAGTCTAACTAGTATTTGCTCAGACTCAATCTCATCTAGAAACTCTGGTTTGAATTCTATCTCTCCACCATAATTTGTGTCAAGAATCTCTTGCAAGTCATCGATGTCTAGTAATCGCCCATCATAAAATGGGTCTAGTATGATTTCTTCATTATGTTTTACCAAAATATGACTGGGGAATCCAACAATCTTTAGATCCAGACCTACAAACTTTGCAACTTCTACATAAAGAATTGAAATGGTAATTGGGAGACCTGTTTTTTTATCTAATACTTCATTTAGGAAATTGTTTTTTGGATTATAGTAATCTTCATCATCTCCACTATATCCTAAATTCTCAAACAGATGCTCATTTAACATAGAAATAAGATAAGTTGGATTCTTTACATCACTAACTGACTCTTTTAGTGACATTCCTATCTTGCTGATTTTCTCAATGTATTTTTCAATATCTAGATCTGGATATTCTAGAATCTGTGCAAATTTGAGGCATTTTTCAACTAGATTGAAATTTGGGTTTTTTACAAATGCATACCATTCTGCAACAAATGGATCAAAATTTTCTTCCAATTATTACTGACTCAATCTATCAATGTATAGTTGAGGATCTTTTAGCTCTCGTGTGTTTGGTGGAACTTCGATAATTTTTTTGAAAGTATTTGAGCCTAATTTTTCGTATATTGTCTTTGTAAAATCCTTACCCATACTCTTTCTTACCTGATATGATGAAAAGTCTGTTCCCATAAACGTAGTAAGATAATTTTGAAAGTCTTTGTCGTCTTTTAGGATATTCTCAATTGCAAATCCTGCCATGCCTTCCATTGCAGTAAATGCTGCATGGTGATGCTGGATTGGTGCAAGCCATCTTTTGTAAATGTCTAGGAGTTGTGGGATTGCTTCTTTTATTTTTGGATCCATCTCTACATGCGTAAATGTCATGACATCTGGTCCAATTTGCTCAATTAGAAAATGGTCTGGATTCAAAAAGAAAAATAGGTTTGCTCTTTTTGCAAATGGGAAATCATCTGGTACTGTTTGTAATTGGCAATATTCTGCAAGCATGTTAACAGTTTCTGTGTCTAGTTCTAGAATTATTTTTGCTAACTCTTCATTAATTTTATTCACTTGCATTGCAGATTCCTTGTTGATTTTATGTAATCTTTCTTGTGTGGAATGGACTAATTCTTCTAATACTGCCATTTTTATGCCACCCATGTATCCTGAGTTTACATTCTCAAACCTTGCTTCGTATGGTTCTCCTTGTTTGTGTAGAATAATTTGTGGATACCTTGACAAGATGAATTTATTGAGATAAATTGTACCATCAAGATAATCCCCATATGTTGTAGTGATTTTTGAAATATATTGAATAGCATATGTTGAATACACCAAATATTTTGCAGTATCTTGTTTCATTAATTCTGCAATCTTTTTTTGGTCTTCTTTTGCAACTGCATTAAATAATTCTCTTACAAACTCTTTTGATTCATTGTCTGCAAAAACTTTTTCACCCTTGAGTCTTTTTATATCTTCAAGCTCTGGAAATTCTAACTTTATGCTATCTGATACATCAATTCCTAGAAATTCTTTGACTTTTACTTTGAATTCTGGGAGTATGTCACTTGCAATTTTTTCTAGATCTTTGAACTCTATTTTTCCTGCCAAGTCCTCTTTTGCCTTGATTGCAAGTCCAGAAATCTCTTTTTCCTCGTCGATTTCTACTGATAACTGACCAAAAAGTGCCTCAGCAAATTCTTCAAACTCTCCCATTTTGAAATCAAATCATTGATTACTACATTTAATATTATCTTGGTTTTGCATCAAAGAAATATAGTTTGTAACAATTGATTTCTCGTATGTTACCATCAAGTATTAAATTTCTGAGATGTGTTAGGTGTGGGGCAAAACTCGAAATTGATGTGTTTTTGTCTGAAAAAGAAATCATAGAAGGAATTTTAGAATGCAAAAAATGTAAACTAGAATTCCCAATCATAAAAAAAATTCCCATCTTGTGGGATGATTTTACAAAATATCTTTCTTCTAGACGTGTGCTTGGAGGTAAGTTGTATACCTCAGTTCATTCACAAAAACTCAAGAGTTTTGTGAAATCGTCTTTGAATGCAAAAGACAATGATCGAAGTAGTCTTGAAGTGAAATGGTCTAAAATTTACCAAAACAGTAAAAATTCAAAATTTTATTCAGCGATAAAGAATAATCTATCTTCTTTACCTTCATCAAAACTTGTCTTGGAACATGGGTGTTCTATAGGTATAATGACTAGTCATTTGGCTAATTCACATGAATTGGTATTTGGAGTAGATCGTTCTTTTAGTGCTTTAGAATTTGCAAAAAAACAATTCAAAGACAACTTGGATTATTTTGTAGCTGATTCACTAAATCCTGTATTTGGTAAAATGCAGTTTGATTTGGTGTTGGCTCTAAATGTTTTAGAGATAATAGAGCCACTAGAATTACTAGAGTCTATATCCAAACAAATTACCAAAGGATATTTTATAATATCTGATCCTTATGATTTTGATAGAGGTCCAAACTCTGTAAAAAATCCTGTTGATGAATCCCTTTTACGTGCAAATTTAATAAATTTGGGATTCAAAATTTCACCTTCCACAAAAAAACCATCCTTTATCCCATGGAACCTAAAGTTAAACGCCCGTGCCACACTAAAATACAAAGTAGATTTTGTTATTGCACAAAAATACTAGATTAGGTCTTTCCAGACTCCAGTAAACTCGTCACTAGGCACCACTGAAAAAATCTTGATTTTTCCTAATGGTTCTAGATACTGCCTCTTGTCATAATAGGTAAACTCACCTTCTTTGTCTGGGTAAATTGTAATTGTGTCATTCTGTCCTGGCTCAAGCAAGTCTGTTTGGATGTTAAATCCATCAATGTATAATCTATGATGGGTGGTTCCATTGTTAATCACAGTCAAGACATAAGCAAATGATGTACGTGAGATTAGTGTTGGGTTATTATCTCCTTTAACTCCTTTGATTGCTTTGATTTGTGTTTCTCCATCTATTTCTTGAAATACTATTGTTTGCTCAACTTTTTCAGTCCAAAAAATTGACACATGTCTAACATTTCCTTGTCCGATAAATCCTACCATTCCTACCATTCCTACCATTCCTGCAACTAATCCTATAATGATCAAAATTTTGTCATTTTGTCTCAACTATATTGATATGATTTTTCTCATTAAAGAAACTATTTGAAATTGACTTACTGAATTCAACTTTGGTAATAAATTAAAAAACTAGTATAAATATAATAAAAAAGAATGATGATAAGTGAAAGTTTCTTTAATCTATAACGAAAAACAAATTGATCCAAATGACGTAATCAACGTTTTTGGCATGACTACAAAAGAGCATTACAGTCCAAAAGCTGTTGAAAGAGTTGCAAGGGCTTTAGAAAAAGGTGGTCATGCTGTTAAAGTTATTGAAGGTGATATGCATCTTGCCGATGAGTTACGTGAGTTTATGCCAAAAGTAGTTTCAGGCGAGAACCCTGGAATGGTTTTCAATATGGCATACGGAATTCAAGGACAAAACAGGTACACTCATGTTCCTGCAATGATGGAGATGCTTGGAATCCCTTACATTGGCTCAGGCCCTGCGGGCCATGCAATTGTACAAGACAAAGTAATGACAAAAATTGTTCTGCAAAGAAACAACATTCCTACCCCTGGCTTTTGGGTGTTCAAAACTCCGGAGGATGTATTTGATGATCTGGTATTTCCAGTCATTGTAAAACCAAAATTAGAATCTACATCCATGGGTATGGAAGTAGTAGATAACTGGAATGATCTGAGAAAAGCAGTGAAAACACAAATTGAGAAATTCCAACAAGATATACTAGTTGAACAGTTTATTTCTGGACGGGAATTTGCAGTGGGACTTATTGGAAACAGTCCGAATATAGAAGTTCTTCCAGTTGTTGAAATTAATCTTGGTCATCCTGATCAAATACAGACAATTTCTGACAAAAAAAAAATAGGTGGAGTTGATAAAACATGTCCTGCAAAAATATCCAAAGAAAAAACAGAGGAGATAAAACAAATGTGCATACAAGCATTTGCTGCATTGGGGCTGAATGATTATAGTAGAGTGGATTTTAGGATGGACAAAGATGGAAATCTTTACATTCTTGAACTAAACTCCATGGCGAGTTTAGGTATAGGTGGCTCTTTGTTTTATGCTGCCAAAACAGCAGGATACACTTACGAATCTTTAATCAATAAAATTTTAGATGTTGCAACAATAAGATATTTTGGTTCTTCTCATCTGGCAGAAACAGAACCTGATCTTACTCAACCTCTTCGTATCGTTGCCCGTACTTATTTGAGAAGCCATCTGCAAAGTCAAAAAGAAACTTTACGAAATTTTGTCAACCTGAATACCCATGTATATAATATTGATAATGTGAACAAGTTAGGCTCAATGTTGTCTAGAAGAATGAAACATCTTGGTTTCTCTGAGCATTTGTATAGGCAACTTGATGTTGGAGATATACGTTATTTTAAAAATCATGACGAAGAGAAAAATGATGTACTGATAATTTCTCATATGGATACCCATTACGGACCAAATGATCTTATTTCATATTTTGAAGACGATGATAGAATTTATGGTTCTGGAATAGCTGAAAGTAAAGGGGGCTTGACCGTAATGTTAGGTGCATTGCACGCCTTACGCTATTCAAAACGTCTCAAGAAAATCAAATGCGGTGTTTTGCTTACAACTGATGATAGTCTGGGCGGACGTTTTAGCAAAAAACTTGTCCAACAATATTCTAGAAAATCAAAATATATCATCGGATTAAAATCTGCAAGTAAAGAAGGTGGAATTATTACAACGTGTTATGGTAGAAATGATTATCAAATTAGATTTACTACTCCGCCTAACTCTACATCTTCTGATATACATGGAATCATTCCAATACTTGGCAAAAAGATTGCAGCAATTGAAAAGCTTTCAAAAGATGAAAAAAATTATCGTTTGAGAACAACATCTGTTGTTGCACAAGGCACTCATGGACATACTCCAAATTATGCCACCCTGACATTAGTATGTAGTTTCAAAACTCCTGCACTGGGGAAAACAATGGATTCTAAGATTAGAACCATTATGCAAAAGAAGGAATCTGGACAAAAAAACCTAGAAGTTGCAATAAACCAAATACAAACAAGACCTCCTGTTATTGAGGAAGCATCTGATAAACGGTTTTATGAAATTGTGGAGGAACTAGCTAAAAAACATGAGTTGAAAATAAAACGTCATGAACAGATAATGTCTTCAGATATTAGTAACGTGCCTTCTAGATTGCCTGCATTAGATGGATTTGGTCCTATTGGTCATAGATATCGTTCCACCCAAGAATATATCCTTCATGACAGCATAGTAGAACGCTCTGCATTACTGGCATCGGTATTATATCGATGTAGTAAATAGATATGGAGTACTAAATGGATTTAGAAAAAAACCAACAGACATCAATTTATGCTGAGAAAATACTGCAAAGGAGTATTTACAATGAACAATAGTTTTGGAATAATTATAAACAGACTTGTTTACGGGTTTATTTTTGCATTTTTGTATCAGATTGTTATTGGTATTGCTACATCACTGCTTTCAATACCTCTTACGGGCAACATCCAAGATCTTATTTCAGGTGTTGAACAAATTGGAACTTCTCAAGGACCATGGCTTGTTGCATGGTGGATAACATCTACCATCATCATCACCATAATGGCTTTGTTGATAATACGTTACAAGAAATATTTGTCTCCATACAAAGGTGAACCATACATAGAGGTTCCACCAAAAATTACAATTTTCACTGCAATAATTATCGGTGCATCTATCTCTTTCTTGTTTTTCTTGTTGGACTCAGTAATTGGATTGATAGCCAGCACTGGAACACAAACTGACGTATCTGCAATCTACCAAGCTGCACTTGTAGGGAATTTCACACCCTTAGCTGTTAGTATTCTTTTTTCAATAATTGCTGGATTTATCATTGTAGGTGTTGCAAGCAAAGCTTCTGCCGTCAAACAAATCACTAGGGATTTTGGATTACAAGATATTCCTAACATGATGAGAATTAGGAATCCTACCAAGACACAAAAAACTACGCTATCAGACACTGTTGGTCAACGCCCTGGTGCTTTAATTCATGTAGGTGAAAAAAAAGTAGACAAGGCAATTATCAATCTGATAGAATATGACGGTGATAACATCAATGAAATTCATGATGCAACTTTTGATGAATGTCTTGATTCTAAACACAAACCAAATGTATCTTGGGTAAATGTAATTGGCATTCATGATCCAAACATCATCAAAACTTTTGGCGATAACTTTGGCATTCATGCACTTCATCAATCAAATATTATGAACACCGAACTACGTCCTTCTGTAGAGATCTCTGATGATTATATTATGATCATATTGAAAATGCCTCATTATGTTGTTGAAACAGGAAAATTAGAATTAGAACAAGTCTCAATTATTTTGGCTGAACATTACCTTGTGACTTTTCAAGAAATTGAGGATGATTTTTTTAATGGTATTCGAAAAAGACTGCGAGACAACACTGGCACAATTCGTAAACGCAAAAGTGACTACTTAGCTTATTCTATAATTGATGCTATTGTTGATAGTTATTTTCTAGTATTGGAAAAGATTGGAGATGTCACTGAAAATCTGGAAGAGGAATTGATGCAAAATCCTTCTGCTGAAACCATGCAGACCATACAAACACTCAAGCGTAGAATGATTGCATTAAGAAAAGCAATGTGGCCCGGAAGAGAAATCATTAATGCTCTAGAACGTGACTCATCAACTCTGATCTCAGAAACAACCCGACCGTATCTTCGTGATGTGTATAACCATACAATTCAGGTTACTGATTCTATAGAAGGATTAAGAGATGTAATTGGAGGTATGTTGGATACCTATCTTTCCAGTGTAAGCAACAGAATGAATGAAGTCATGAAGACTCTTACAATTATTGCATCCATATTCATTCCAATAACATTCATAGCTGGAATCTATGGAACAAACTTTTCATATGTTCCAGAACTAGCATGGGAGGGAAGCTATTTTGTAATGCTTGGAGCTATGGGAATTATTGCAACTACTATGATAGCATATTTCAAAAAGAAGCGGTGGATGTAGTAATCTTATCATGGTTAACGTCATCTTACAAAGAACTTATGAAATTCTTGAAGGCACTACAAATGATAAACTTGCAAAAGGCTTTCAAATTTTCATAATATCTTTGATTGCAGTAAATGTGTTATTTGTAATTATTGAAACAGAAGAATCTGTTTTAGATGAATACGGCTATCTGTTTACTCCTTTTGAAATATTTTCAGTATTAGTTTTCACAGCAGAATATGCTGGGAGATTAATTGTTTGTAAACTAAATCCAAAGTATCAGAATAAAAAATTTGCATTGCTAAGATTTGTATTTACTCCAATGATGCTGATAGATTTAGCTGCAATACTGCCTTTCTTCTTACCGTTTGTGGTTGCAGATATGCGATTCATCAGAATAATACGTCTTCTGAGACTATTCAGATTGTTCAAGCTTGCTAGATATTCTGAACCAATGCAGACACTTGGAGAAGTTTTCAAAGCAAAAGCAGGGGATTTGGCTGTTGCATTCTTTATTCTTTTCATAGTGTTAATTTTTGCATCTAGTCTGATGTATTATGCAGAACATGAGGCACAACCCCAAATATTCTCAAGTATTCCTGCATCTATGTGGTGGGGTGTAATAACACTGACAACTATTGGATATGGGGATGTTTATCCTGTAACCATACTGGGTAAAGTTATCGGTGCAGGCGTGGCAATTTTAGGTATTGCTGTATATGCAATACCAACAGGTATCATGGCGTCTGCATTTACTGAGGAACTCCGAAAAAGAAAAGAACGGAGCAACAACACATGTCCACATTGTGGAAAGGATTTGCCGCCAAATTAGAGGAGAAATGGATTGGATGTAGAACATATAGAAAAAGCATTTGTGCCTACTGCAGATAAGAAATGCGCCGTTGCCAAAAAGGGAATGGTTGCATCAGCGTTTCCTGATGCTACAAAAGCAGGTGTTGAGATGCTCAGAAAAGGAGGAAATGCAATTGATGCTGCATGTGCAACTGCGTTAGCTTTAGGAGTATGCGAACCTCAAGCATCAGGACTTGGCGGTCAATCAATGGTCATAATGCATTACAATGGAAAATCATTTGCAATTGATGGTTCAAGCCGTGCACCGTCTTTAGCTCATTCATCAAAATACAGATTACAAAAAAAGCGTAAACTAGGCTACAGAGCAACTACTATTCCAAGCACCTTGGCAACAGTAGGTTTTATGCATGAAAGATTTGGACAGTTGTCTTGGCAAAAAATTGTTGCTCCGTCTATACGGATTGCAAAAAAGGGATACAAAATCACACAACTACAACACGATTTGCAAATAAGGGAACTTGACAAATTCCTCTCAATAAAATCAAAATCAGGTGCCAAATATTTTTTGAAAGATGGACAGGTTCCTTATGACGTAGGAGACACATTTGTACAACATGATCTAGCTGAAACATTAAAGATAATTTCTGAATACGGATATACTGTTTTTTATCATGGCTCTATTGCAAAGAAAATTTCTCAAGATATGAAAAAGAACAAGGGCTTGATTCGAGAGGAAGATTTGGCATACATGCCAGAACCAATCATCAAAAAACCGCTCAGCAGAAAATACAGGCATTTTACAGTTACAACAATGCCTCCTCCAGCTGCCGGAAGAACTTTACTACTCACATTAATGATGTTAAATCACCTACCATCAAAATTCCTAAGAAGTTCAAAACCAAGTTCGTATCACTTTGTAGCAGAAACTTTCAGAAAGGCATTTTTGCACCGATTACAGCGTCCATTTAATCGACACACTTACAAACAAACACAAGACAAACTTCACCTTCAAAGATCTTTTGCAAAACAAATGGCAGACTCAATCCACAATTCCATGGATGCTACATTACCTATGATGGATCCTGATTTTGGAGGAGAGGATACAACTCATCTTTCAACTATGGATAATGAGGGAAATGCAGTAGGAATCACACAGTCAATTGAATTAGCTTATGGTTCAAAAGCTGCGGCTGAAGGATTGGGATTTTTGTATAATAATTACATGTCAGCTTTTGAATTTACAAATCCAAACCATCCGTTCTATATTCGACCAAATGCAATTCCTTGGACTTCTGTTTCACCTGCATTGATCTTCAATGATTCTAAACTGTGGATGGTCGTTGGAAGTCCTGGAAGTCAAAGAATTTTTTCAACAATCACTCAATTTCTATCTAGGATTATTGATGGTAATCTTCCAATGAGTGATGCTATCAAACGCCCTAGATTTCATTGTTCAATTGGCGGCACAGTCAGTATAGAGGATGGTGGATTTCGTGATGAAATAGTACAATATCTTAAAGACATGGGATATCAAATTTCTGTCAAAGAAAGATACTCGTTTTATCATGGTGCAATTCATGCCACAATGAAATTACAATCACAACAAGGATTTCATGGTGTAGCAGAGGTCAGACGTGATGGGACAGCTGAAGGATTAGATTGAACAAGCTACCGATATTACTGTCCATCCCACATGGAGGAACTAAAAAACCAAATGAACTTGATGGGCATCTGGCAATTACAAATAAAGATTTGTTTGATGACTCTGATCCTTTTGTAGTTGAACTATATGATTTAGGAGACAAAGTTCAACGTGTAGTCAAGACAGATATTGCAAGAGCATTTGTTGATCTTAACCGCTCATTACAAGATATGCCTCCTGATAACTCTGATGGACTAATCAAAAGTTTGACATGTTATGAAAAACCAATCTATATTTCAGGAAAAGAACCTGATGATTCTCTTAGAAACATGTTGATTGAGTTATACTATATGCCTTATCATAGAACCCTCCAAAAGAGCTTTTCCGAGCTGGATTTACAGTTATGTCTTGATTGCCATTCCATGGCATCCGTTGCACCTGGAATTTCTCCAGATGGCAAAGACAAGAAACGCCCGTTGTTTTGTCTTTCAAATCAAGACGGAAACACATGTTCAGACGAAATGATTGAACTTTTAGCTGATTGCATCTCTAAATCTTATTCGATTGATAGACAAGAAATATCCCTAAATGATCCATTTCATGGGGGATACATTACAAAAACATATGGAAATAAGCCTATTCCATGGATTCAAGTTGAGATGAATAGAGACTTGTATCTATCTGAACCCTGGTTTGATGCAGAATCTCTATCTGTCAAACCAGTACATCTTCAAAAATTAAACAAAAAGTTTGAAGAATCTTTGAATCTCTTAATCTCAAAGATGATGGTGTAACTTTGTCAAAATGAAATTATCTGAGATTCTTTTTTAAATAGAATTTCTTTTTTGTTATGGATGCAATGAGTTCGCATTGATAGGAACAATAATCTTCTGAATCATCAACAAATTGTCTGCCGCAACATATGCATTTCTCAAACAGCATATTACCTCAAACATTCATACTTGCGCATTTTTTTGAACAGTATTCACTGGAATTATTGCTAAATTCTTTATTGCAATATTTGCAGTTTTTTACCATTTCGCTATCTTCAAAAAACAGCTTTTTTCTAATCTTTTTCAAATATGTCTCAAATTAATGTAGTTAATTCTAAATTTAAGAACGATATTTCTTGATTAAAGCATAGATGAAGTTAACTGGTTGACTTTGTTCTGGAAGAAAATAACCGATTCATATCTAAAATACTGATTTTTGGATTTTGTTGTGGGGGCAAAAACATTGGTAAAAAGAAAACGAAAAGCAAGTACTGATGAAGAATAATAAAACAAGGAAACATGCCTCAAACCAAACCCTGTCCATGTATGAAAATTGAGACATGTTTCTTTTCTTATTATTTGAAGGATATGTGAATCATGCAAAAAATTTTGGTTTTTCTCATAGCTGCCATGCTATTTACAATCTATTTTCTGCCTGATTCTTTTGCAAGTATTTCTATAAAAAAATCAGATGAAATACGTTGTACTACAATTCATTCAAAATTTTTGAAGATGGGCGAAGATGAGTTTCGTAAAAGATATCCTTCATACCCCATTATGGACAAATGTATGATGTTGTATGGAGATCCGGATTTTATAAAAAAACACACTTCTATTACAAATACATTCAGTACCTCTACAATTTTATCTGATGCAAAAATACTGTCTACACTCAAAATTGGACACGACAAATTTCTTATAAAATTCAATATGTGTTATGATGAAAATAAAAAAACAAAGCATATTCTTATAATTACTGATAAAGAACAAGTGGTAGGAAAAGATTATCGATTACATAAAGAAGCATGTCCTTCATCTTGGATTATGGTTAAAGCATATGATCCATTAAAAACACAATTTTCATGGGATTATGAGCATAAATCTTACCCAAAAATAGAACGTAAAATGCTTTGATGATTGACTTTACTCAGAATTTAGTCAACTGATTAACTTTGTACAAATTTTCATCAATTTACTCTTCATTGATATGTAAATTTTCATAATAAAAAACTGTAGAAATGAATTACAATTGTAGAAAATGTAGTTTTCAATGGGAAGGAAACTCTGATAAAATTCAAGAGATTCTTGTTCATGAAAAGTCTCACAAAAACAGGACTATGAATTCAAAATGAATTCAGTTGAAAAAATTAGTTCATTAGACAATGCATGTGCTAAACTGGTTCAAATGGATGAAATTAGGCATGTTGCAGTAATTAACAAATTAGGACGACCAGTAGCAAGCAAATTCAAATCAGGAATTCCAAGATTGTTAGATGATGAAAAAATCAAGATGGTCTATATGCAAATGATGCTTGATTTACGAATGAGACAAGAACTAGATGAAATTCTTGGCCCAATTGACTATATTACATCACGAAGGAAAAATGTCATGATCATAAGTGTTCCCACTACCAATCATCTAGTATTGATTAGTGCTGACAAAGACACCAGTTCTTCAAAAATAATCAAACGAGCTGAAGATCTATTTGACATAATTGATTTGCATCAAAATTAGTATTGAATAACAATAACAAGAAAAGATGATGTTCTCTTTTCATTTTTATGATATTTGTGACTAGATTCACACACCCACTTTAAATGAGGCATTACATCTAATTTTGTATGTTAGATAAACCACATGATACAATTTTTATCGGAAAAAAACCGTTAATGTCATATGTCACCTCTGCAATAATCCAACTATCTTCATTAGATTCCATAGTCATTAAGGCCAGAGGTATGAGTATTGGACTTGCAGTAGATGTCACTCAGGTCCTCTTAAAAAAAACAGACGCATTTGAAGTAGGATGTGTCAAAATCAATTCTGAATCACTAGAATCTCAAGATGGGCGAAAAAGAGATGTCTCCACCATAGAAATTCCAATTTCTAAGAAGGTAAAATAGATGAAATACAATTGTCAAAAATGTAAATTCCAATGGGATGGATTTTCTGATACATTTTCCAAAGTGTTGGAACACGAAAAAACCCATAAAAAAGTGAGTTCTAATGGTGATTTGTAACAAATGCTATAATGGGCATCATGATCAATGCATGGAAAAAGCTGGAATGTTTTCTTGTGGGTGTGATTGTTTAAAAAAATGATTTTCCGCTCATTTTTTTCTTCACAAAATGCAAATCCGTTCCAAATACAATCATCTTTAAGTGTGATGAATGGAACATAGATCATGACAAAAAGAATTGAAGAAGAATTATCTGAAATGAATAGGCTGAAAAGATTAGAATTAGAATTCTTGTTTTTTAAAACCCGAATGGATGAAACAATGTCTCAAAAATTTCGTGCGGCATTAACGAATGAAAATATAATCTTTGAGAATGCAGATATTGACAATACACAATCTGACTCAAAATTAGAATCACAAGATGAAAAAATTAGAAATGTTTCATCACTTAAAATCCCAATAAAAAAGGTGGCAGCATAAAGCACCTTTCATGGTGGTCTCAATTACAGATTCTAACTGTCTACGCTGTGGAAAAAATTCCATGCAGACTGATAATGTTACTGGAGAACAGTTTTGTGGTAAATGTGGATATGTTGTTTCTGAAAAATCAAATGAGTCAGGTCCAGAATGGAGGGCATTTCAGACAGATAGTGGGGCAAATCCCGCAAGAACTGGAGCACCCTCATCACTTTTGATACATGATATGGGGCTATCTACTGTAATTAATCCAATAAACAAGGATGCTACTGGCAAGCCACTATCAACATCTATGAAAAGCACCATTGAACGATTACGGACTTGGGATAGCAGAAGCCAAGCTCATGAACCTCAAGATAGAAATCTCAGACAAGCACTCGGTGAATTAACTAGAATAAAAGACAAGATTGCACTTTCTACAAATGTTCTTGAAAAAGCTGCATATTTGTATAGAAAAGCATTAGAGAAAAAACTAGTTCGTGGAAGATCTATTTCTGCAATGATTGCTGCATCAATATATGCAGCATGCAGAGATACTGAAACTCCTAGAACTCTAAAAGATGTTGCAGATGCTGCAAATGTTAAACGTAAAGATATTGCTCGATGTTACAGATTATTGCATCATGAATTGGAACTCAAGATGCCTGTTGTAAATTCAATTCAATGCATATCGAGAATCTCAAGCAAATTGGAACTATCTGAAAAAATCAAACGACATGCAATCAAAGTACTTCAAGAAGCTCAGAATAACAAAGAATCTGCTGGAAAAGACCCTATGGGGCTTGCTGCAACTGCATTATACATTGCTTGTTTGAAACATGGTGGCTCTATTACTCAACGGGATCTTGCCGAGGCGGCAGGAGTAACAGAAGTGACCATAAGAAATAGGTACAAAGGATTAAAAAAACAGCCAAATTTCAAGTTAGAATCTTAAATTAATTTGTGTGTGCAGGTAGAGAGTTCTGTTTAGTTTGATGCCGTACTATTTTGCTTATAAAGAAAATCAATTTTTATCTTTTTTTAATTTTTATAAAAATTAAGATTCAAATTATTTGTGGCAAATTACTGAAAAAGCTAAAAAAACAACAAGATCACTACAAAATTCTTTGTATACCTCTTTGTCTTCAAAATGATATAGAATTAGATCAATGTTAAGAATAAAGAATGAAAAATAACTTTTGAATTTAACATAAAAAAAATTAACTAAAGCTCAGTTTGTCCATTTGTTTTGTACTTAAAGAACAAAGAGTTTTCTTTTAGTTATGGCAACAGCCAAAAAAGCTATCAAAAAAACTGCAAAAAAAGTAAAACGTACAGCAAAGAAAGCAGCTACTAAAGCAAAACGAACTACTAAACGTACAGCAAAGAAAGCAGCTACTAAAGCAAAACGAACTACTAAACGTACAGCAAAGAAAGCAGCTACTAAAGCAAAACGAACTACTAAACGTACAGCAAAGAAAGCAGCTACTAAAGCAAAACGAACTACTAAGAAAGCAGCAAAGACTACTAAACGTAAGGCCAAAAAATCTAAACGTTAATCAATTTTTGGGTTAATCCCATTCTTTCTTTTTACATTGTGTTATCTTTGATAAAACATAGTAAAATTGGGTGATAATTGCCATATTGCAGCCATGACCATATTCTCTTTGGACTTGCAGTATGATGTTCAGAGATATACTTTGTAGTTGTCAAGACTCAATTATTTCAATTTCTATATGCCCTAAGTGAGTTGAATAGATGTGTCTCATATCTTCGCCAAACCACATGGCGGTATTTTTTATCTATGGTGGAACTAATTCTGTATATTGAGTATCATCTAAAATTTTCTATTAACAATACCACAGAAATCAAAACTAGAGTTGTTTTTAGTTTAGACTATTTTTTTTATTTTATTAAATGGAAGATGATTTGAACATCATTTTGTTTTGGTTGTAATTGCCAATATGCTAATAATTGAAACAACAAGAATCATCATTGTAATTGTTCCAAATTCAGGTATAATTTCAGTTTCCATGTCCTCATCAAATAAACCATCAGAGATATCACTTGAAACTGTGAAATACATCTGTGTTTTTTCTTTTAAATCTTCTTGACTTGCTTCTACAACATATTGTCCATCATCAAAGCTAGGAAGAGTTGGTGTTATCAGATATTTGAATTTGCCATCCCCATCAATTGCCACGTTTGGTTGATAAACAATATTTCCTGATGGATCATAAACTACAAGTTTGATTGGATTAAATGATTGAATATCTCCCTCTATGGTTCCCATTATGAGCAGTCTATCTGTTGGACCAATTATAGAATCATAAGATGAAAGCGAGATTTCTGCAAATGCAAATGTGTGAAAATTTGTAACAGCAAATACGGCAATAAATAATATCGAAAAACATAAAATTTTTTGTCCTGGATTATTTTTTGTTGCCATGTACCGTATGTGAATTCGGGAATATTAACAAACGCTGACTTTTCTGTTACTTTTATCGACAAATTTGTCAGCATTATGAACCGTTTGTCAAGGAATTGCATTTGAAATTGTTGAGATTTTGTGCCTAACAGTATTCTAATTGATTCTTGTTTGAAAAATGATCCAGTACTTAAGTAAGAAAGACGTAGTAATAACCTGATAACAACTGATAATCTAAGATCTTGTGATAATTGTGGAAATGTATTCTTGAAAAAATTAGGAGAAAAAATCACAAATAGATGTCCTGCATGCAATGTGTGGAAAAAGGAAATACTCAATTAATGAATTTCAAAGTTTTCAAAAATATTAAAAAAATCTTACATATGCTTTTACATCACAACATCCAAGAGAAACATCATTGGTGGACTGAAAAGTAACTGTTATGGAAATAGTCAAAAAATGATTTAATTTTTACCTGTTTTACACTCGCATTTTTGTTGTTTATCAAACTTGGTGAATTTGAGTTTATGGCATACTTGGCAATATAGTTGATTTGACATGCATTTAAAATGGAAACAAAGTATAAAGAGTGTTGTATGTGTTAAAAATATTAAAATCTATTTTTGTCATTGTCTTACTATGAACTAATTAGACCTTGCATATCAAGTATGTTCCCACAATTTTGACACTCCCATTTTTCATCTGAATTATGCTCTACATCAATCATACTCTTTGATGCATTACAAACTTTACAACGAACAGTAGTTTTATTTTTTAAATGAGTTTTTTCATGATCACGTACCTCGTCAAAAGTTTGTGAAGTGCCTTCCCAATGAAAGTTACATGTTTTGCATTGATATTTCATTTATTTTTTAAAATCCTCTTTGTTGTTTTTCTGAGCTTCTTTGAATGAATCTGCATCTTTAGAAGGCATTGTCTTACAAGACCCAAACCTTAGTTTTTCAATTATTTTTTGAACATACCTTTCATGATTCTTCTATGATATATACTGGCTGGATTTTGTTATTTTGTGCCTAATTTTCTATACATATAATTGACTATCTATAAACTTCTTTGACTAAGTATATATGTAGTTTAATATCTATATAGATATGGAAAATAAAGAACAGAACCCAACAATAGTAGTCGGTAACGACGAGAAAAAAGAAGAGCCAAAGAAAGACGACTCTTCTAAAAAAGACGAATAGAATTACATCTTTCCCATCTTTTACATGGGTTACCAATTATCAAATTATAATGAATCAACAATTAATCGTATCAAAAATAATGGAAAAAGAATTAGCAGAAATGAATCGTTTGAAAGTATTGGAATTAGAATTTATGTTATTTCTATCTAAAATGGATGATTCAATATTTCAAAAATTTCATGATGCATTATCTGATGAGGATGATGTAGAGTACATATCTCATGAACTTTAAAATGTTTAGTGGTGTCAATGTACATTAGTGTCTACTAATTTTACACACCTTTAATACAAACAATAACACATTGTAAGTCATGAAAATAACCTCTTGTAGAAAATGTGGAAACAGAATGGAAGTATATCAAAGCTGTTCTGAATGTAAAAACCCCATAGAGTTTATTTGCCACAATTGCAATATTAATACAGATAAGGAAATTCATTCTGATTGTATTGCTAAAAAAATAACTATAACGGTTTAGCGAAAATTTTTGACATTAACTACAACAGTTGAAAAAGCAAAAATTTTTTGTAATTACTGTAATGCTTCTGGATTTGTAACTGATGAGATTCTTGGAGAAACTGTTTGTTCAAGTTGTGGATTTGTAATTTCAGAAAATGCTGAATACAGAGGGACGGATCGTAGATTTATTTCAAGTACATCTGATAACACAAGAACTGGTCCTGGGTTGACACTTAAAATGCATGACAAAGGACTAAACACAATCATAGGTGCACAGAATCGAGATTCAGTTGGAAAACCTCTACCTGTAAAAACTGTTCAGATATTTGGAAGACTACGAAAATGGGATAGTAGGTCACAAACAAAAAACTCGGCAGACAAAAATCTTAGGGTTGCACTTGTGGAATTTGACAAAGTACAATCAAAATTAGGCCTATCTGACACTATAATTGAACGAGCATCTCTGTTTTATAGAAAGGCAATAAAGAGAAATCTTATTCGAGGCAGAACCGTAAAATCGGTTGCAGCAGCATGCCTGTATGCGGCATGCAAGGATCTTGAACATGATAGATCTCTAACAGAAATTGCCATTCAATTTGTGATTAAAAGAAAAGAGATCTCTCGGGCTTATCGCATATTGTTTAAAGAATTGGGATTTACAGTAAATGTAGTAAATCCAATAAAGTTAATTTCTAAGATTACCAGTAAACTTGAATTATCTGAAAAAACAATTCGCAAAGCAACACAAATTTTAACTGTAGCCCAAGATGCAGGAATCACGGTTGGTAAAAATCCGGAAATTTTGGCAGCATCTGTAATTTATGCAGCATGTGTGATTACTGGAGAACTAAAATCCCAAACCCAAGTTGCCGAAGCTGCAAACACCAGTACAGTTTCAATAAGAAATAGAATTCGTGAATTTAAAACAAAGTTGGGTTTGTTTTCAACAATCAATTAGCAGAGACTGATTAATTGACAGAAAAACAAAAAGATCCTACTGTCGTTAATGGAATAACCTTACTAAACATCTGTGCAATATGCCACAATACATTCAAACCTGTAAATAGCATGATTGGTGAATCATCATGCGACAAATGTTCAAAGTGAATTAATTAGAAAAATATCTAGATTAAATCTATTTTATATTGTATCTGGGGTCTTTTTTTGTGTCCATGCCTGTTCGTTGATTTGGTGACATTTGCAATCAGATGACTTTGTTTTACAATTTGTTTGATGTAATGGTTTTTTGCATTTGTTACATGTAGGATCTCTCCAACTTGCCTGATTCCCACAATTTGCACAGTACAAATTTAGTTTCCACCATACAAGAATTGGTTAGTTGATTGATAGTTGTATTTACTTTGTTGTTTTGGCAATGAATTTTTTGTCATACATTAAGAGGCCGTACTAACATATAAGATGCAGATGATTTCTTGCCAATTGGTATACGTAACTGAGTAGTTAATTCAGTACTTTTATGCATATTCCCAAACTTACACCACTACGATATGGTAATTACTTCTGTTTTACTTGCAGATCTTCCTTAATTGTAGGTTAATTAGGATGAAACAACTATCAATATTGTGAACACAATACCATCCCATTATCAAAAAACATGTTCTGATTGTAAAAGAGTTCATTGCCAAAAGGGATGTAATTGCGATTGTCATTGGGAACCATAAAAATGACCCAGACTCATAATGATTGTATTTTCAATCAGGTAGATTAATGATAAAACTATGTTGCTTAATTTTGAAAGTATATTACTGCAAATTCCACAAACTCTAGATTTATCCACAATTGCAATTATTGTAAGTTCTGTAACTGCAACTATACTTGCTGTGTTGGTTGTGATTACTTGGAAAAATATCCATGAAAGCACCAACACAACTTACTCTCAACTATTACGAGGATTTCATGAAGACTTGACAAATCGTCTTAACAAAAACTCCATTCTTAAAACTACAGATGATTGTAAGAGATATGCAAATGATTATCTAAACACCGTGGATGAGATAGCCTTTTTAGATGATGCTGGAAAAATACCAAAAGGAATTGCTACCTATCTTGAACGATTTTTTGCATATGGTTTGAGCATTATTGATTGGTATGATGATATGGTTGGAGAGGATTTTTTAAACACAACTAAAAAGAACTGGCCAAATTATTTTCATTACTGCAAAAAACACAAAATTCACATAAACCATGATGATAAACTCCCAAAAATTATGTTGGATTATAACAAATTACAGGATAGTGAATAATCATGATTAAGAATAACGTCACTTACAGGATAAAAATTTGGAGTGCATAATTAACGATAGGGTGTTTTGATTTGGTATTTAAAATAATTACACAAAACACATGTCTGCATAATGCTAAAGTCAAGATGCCAGGATACAAAAATCAATACGAATGTATCATGCGTCACAAATTTTTGGAGGATTAAAAATGGCAGGATATTTGGGAGATGCTAAATCTAAACTTGTTCACCATCTTGCTTGCAAGAAAAAAGAATGTGATATTTACAACATAGATATGAAACATCGACAGTACTTTACACCAGATATTTTAGAACAAGCAACAAACCAAGGGTTTATCCCTTGTAAATTTTGTATTCAACATTAAATCTTGTTTGGGATGCATTTCATTGATAATGTACCCATTTTTAGAGTTGAAATGGTGATGTCTGGTCCAGTGATTCTAAATTGAATCTTCTTTGTTTCCAAACGTCTCTAAGGACTTGAATCTAAAAGTCTAGCGGAATGTATTTTTCTTGTTTTAACCATTCTACTTGTGGCAGTGTATATCTCCACAAAATATCTCCTCGATCCTCTTTTCCAAATTCCCAAGGTGCTATAATCACTACGTCATTGGCTCTGATCCACACTCTTCTCTTTAGTTTACCTCTAATACGTCCTCTTCGGACAACCTTGTCTTGACATTTTACCATGAGATTTTCTCCTCCCATCATTTTGATAACTCTTCCAAACTGCTCTTCCTCATTTGCAGGCAATTTTATTTCCTTTAGTGCACTTTCATTTTTTACTTGACGTTTTCCCAATGCAATTAGTAAGCACTCTACACTATTAACGTTGGCAATACATGAAATTTGAATTTTAAAATTAATTTTGGAATAGTGGCAGTGAGTGAACAAAACTGTCTCATCTTCAACTCCACTAAACCGATTAAACTACATCTAACCCTCCTTTAAGTGGTTGAATATTCAAGAAAGTAATTAAACTTGGATTTGTTTGTTAAACTTGAATTATCTTGAATTTTGTTTTGTTTTTTAATAACTTCTTTGTCTTTTGAATTCAAATAGATGGTTTTGTCTGATTGTTCCTAACAATAGAATTAACTGAAAAAATGTTTTCTTTTATAACATGAACATGTAATTATTACATGTCTTTTAGAAAATGTGTTCATTGTGGCAGAGAATATGAAAGTTTGAGTCATGATTCTACTTGTTCATCAACTTGTGCAAGAGAAATAGGAAAATAAATAAAATATAATTTATCTACTTTGCAATGTTTTCATGCATGCCCCATTTGAGATAGTATTCTTTCTCAGTAATTGGCAGTCTAGATTTACACTTTAAGCATCTACGAATTTTATTGTGTTTCGAATATCTCCAAAGATGTGCTTCACTTTTCTTGTTACAGTTCATACTATTGTATGTCACACTAGTATTTAGGGAAATTTTTCTCATTTTCAAAGTATAATATACTTGTACATGCATTTTTTATCTACAATGATTCATAAAATTCGCTATTTTGAAACAAAGACACTGTCTGAAGGCGTATATCTTCAAGATGTGGTAAATGACTTTCTAGCAGAAAAAGGTGAAAACATAATTGCAGTGATGCCTGTCATGGGAAATTCTTTGCTAGTTCACTATAAGGAATAGTCTCACCTTATCTGCTCAGAATGATTGTCTAATATCGGTGCAATTGAAACTTTTTTTTGCATTTGCCACAAAATTTTTGTTTTGTTTTCGTACTTTCAATTCCTAAAACAGAACCGCATCTATCACATTTTTTCTTAACCATATCTGTTCTCAATTTTTATGCGTTGAAGCAATCCTTGAAAAGTGACTATCTGTATTTTTTCAATTAATGCAAATTTCCTTGTCATATTCATCGCTCCAATCCAAAATAAACAAACAGTATGGATAATCCCACCAGCGTAATTATTATAATATTAGATGATTGATCACGATTCCGAAGTTTTGATTTGAACAACTATGAAACCGCCATTTGTTCTACAACATTACATGAATTCTTTACACAATCATGGCAAAGATATTTTCTATCTAATTCTAAACAATTACGTGTAAAAGTATAATCATTCATTAATTGAGCCTCTATAGACTCGAGTTTGCATAACTCTGAATTGAATCAAATTCCAAAAAATCATTTCGCAATAAAATGTCTGTTCTTACTAATAAACCCGCGTTAATCTACGGGTATAATAAAGAGAAACAACTACAATCTGTACTTGTCTCAATACCGTTCGCCTAGTGTTAATGTAAATATGAATGCCGCAAAAGGTGTTGCAATAGGAATTGTTGTTCTTATTTTGATTGGAGTAATAGCTACTGCGTCAGTAAAAATCGTGGATTCTGGTCACAGAGGCGTTCTTTTACACTGGAATGCAGTTGATTTAACGCAACCTCCACTTGATGAAGGATTGCATTTTGTAGTGCCATTCCAAGATGAAGTAGTCAACATTGAAGTTCGTACTCTAAAATATGCAAGTGATGCCCGCAGTGCATCAAGAGATTTGCAGACAGTTGAGACAACAGTTACAGTCAACTATCATCCCGATAAAGAAAGAGTACACACACTCTACAAGAATTTGGGACTGGATTATGAAAACAGAGTAATTCAGCCTGCAATCGAGGAGACAGTAAAACAAGTCACTGCAAAGTACAATGCTGAAGAATTAATTACAAAAAGGCCTCTTGTCAAACAAGATATTGAAGCTGCAATCACAGAAAGGCTAAACCAATTTAATGTGGTAACAGATGTGATTTCCATCACTGACTTTGAATTCTCGCCATTATTTGCTCAAGCCATCGAGTCCAAAGTAGAGGCAGAGCAAAACGCACTTCGGGCCGAAAATGATTTGAGACGAATTGAGGTGGAGGCAAGACAACGTGAAGCAAACGCCATTGGTCTTGCTAATGCAAATATTGCAGAAGCCAAAGGTGAGGCCGAAGCAATCGCAATTATCAATAAGGCACTTTCTGAGAATCCAAACTATTTGGAATGGCTAAAAACACAAGCCTGGGATGGAAAGTTGCCTCTGGTAGTTGGTGAAGGCGGAACTCCGTTTATTCAGATACCGATGGCCCCTTAAGTTACTAGTAGTGTATTTTCAACAGTTTAGATTTTCAATACAGGGTTTTCATATACCATCAAATTTTTCTCTTCTAACAAGCTATGAATTTGATTTACGGAACGATGTATCTCTTTTTCAAGTTTAGCTCCAACACAAACTAATTTTCCTGAAGCAAAAATCAGAATTACGGTTTTAGGATCTAGCATTCTGTGAATTAATCCTGGAAATTGTTCTGGTTCATACATGCTTCTGGGAAGAGTCCTAGCTGCTTGTTCCAAGTTAACCTTGCCCCCAAGATTAATTGAGGATACAATATTTTGTATTGTTACTTTTGGTTCTTTCTTAATCTTGATTCTACCTTTTCTTAGTTTTCTAACAACCGTGTTTACAGCCTGAATTGCCATCTCTTCTGATTTTGCACCTGTGCATACCATATTTCCTGAACCAAAAAGTAATGTTGCAGTTTTTGGTTCTTGAAGTCTAAATACTGCACCTGGAAATTGTTCTGGATGATATTCTACATGAGGAAATTTTTTTGTGATATCCACTAGATCTAGTTTTTGTTCTATTGTTGCAGATGCCACCACGTTGACTATTGCAATTACAGCTTTTGTTTGAACCATATCTATTTTACCTGTAATTCTGTATCTTGGTCTAATCTTAGACCTTTGTATCGATTTCTTATTGTGACTTCGGTAACATTTGATGCTTCTGCAACATCACGTTGAGTTACATATTCATTGTTTTTGACACATGCTAGGTATAATGCAGCTGCAGCAATACCCATAGGATCTTTTCCAGCACTTTCTTCATGTTCTTGAGCAACTTGAAGTACTTTGATTGCATAGCGCTTTGATTTTTCTGTTATTCGTAATTTACTTGAAATTCTTGCAATACATTGAATTGGATTTACAACAGGCATCTTGAGTTCCAATTCATAATGCAATATTCTATAACATCTGGAAATATCTTTTTTCTTAATGTTACCTGCATCGGCAACATCTTTTAGAGTTCTAGGAGTTTCAGTATCTCTGCATGCTGCATATATTGATGCTGCAATTAATGCTGATATGGAGCGGCCTTTTACTAGTCCATTTTCTAATGCTTTTCTGTAAATGTATGATGCTTTTTCATTTACAGAATCAGAAAGTGAAAGTTTGTCTTTAAGTACAGATAACTGACCAAGTGCCTGTCTGAGATTTTTATCTGCAGATGAAGTTACTTTACTTCTGCTATCCCAAGTTCGCAGTCTTTCAATGGTACTTTTCATAGATGTTGAAAGTGGCTTACCAGTAGCATCTCTGTTACTTTGACTAATAACTGTGGACAGTCCTCTGTCATGCATCGTAAGCGACGTTGGTGCTCCTGTTCTGGTTGGATCAGTACCTCCTTCTTTTGCAAACGACCTCCATTCTGGGCCTGATGATTGTAATGTTTCTCTAATTACAAAACCACATTTATCACAAAATCTTTCCCCTGTCTCATTATCTGAAATCACACTATTTTTTCCACAACGATTGCAGAAAGAGTCGCTCTTGATAACTTCTAAAACCAAAAAATCATTCCGCAATCAATTGTTATTCATCATATAATAACTGGCTTATTTTGCAATTATTTTTTGTGCCTAATCCCAATCACATAGTGATCTATTCTTGCCTTTGATTTTTGAGTTTACGCTGGCATATTTTATCTCATCAAAAAATTTTCTTAATCATCTGATAAGGTCTCATTATTTTCTTCATATTCTGAATCCAATATGTTAAGATAGTAAAGAATAGATTTTCTATAATTCATATTGCATCAAATCAAGCCCGTTGAAATTTGAAATACCCACACAATTAGTCATATTTGTGGTTTTTATTTTCATGCTCTTGTCTTTTCTTCTATTATAAGAACAAGATGTATTATTGATCTTTTTCCCCCAAATACACCGGTTCTTATAGCTAAGAAATTCATCAAAAGTATGTCACAAGAAAGAAAAATGTACCCATGTACATGTGCTGACTGTGGTAAAGATTCTGAAGTTCCTTTCGAACCAAAACAGGATAGACCCGTATATTGCAAAGAATGTTTGCCAAAACATAGAAAGTAGAAGATTTTAGATTAGTTTCGTTTGATTAATTTTAAACTAGATTATTTTCAGATATTCTCAAAACCTCTTTTTTTATTTTTATGAAATTTGTAAGGATTAACATTATTGGAATTTTTGTTGAATTACGCCGGTATATATCGTAGATAAACTAGATAAAGTATGTTTAAAAAAATACTTGAAAAACTGAAAATTGGTTCTTGTAAAACCGAAAGTGCTAGTGATGTAAATGCATTCACAGAATCTGAAAAAAAGAAATCAGAGAGTACCGCCAAATAATGACATATCGTTGCAAACACTGCAATTTCACTTGGGATGCAGCTGAAGATAACATCCAGCAATTACTTCTCCATGAAAAGACTCATCTGGTAAAGAGGTCTTCATAGATGATAACCTGTAACAAGTGCTATAACGAACATCATGAACAATGCATGGAAAAAGCTGGAATGTTTGACTGTGGGTGTAGGTGTCTTAAAAAATGAAGTATCGATGCAGTCAATGCGATTTTCATTGGATTGGAACATCATACACGTTTGATGAAGTACGCAAACACGAAAAAACCCATTTGAAAAAGAGCAGTTCTAAACGGTCAAAAAATTAACATGACATTAATTTCTCCTAAAGGAACCAACATTCCAGGATCATATAGAAAATGTGAAGAGCCAGAATGCACTAGATTGATTCCATGTCCTCATGTCAGATGTCAGAAACATCGCACAGACATGGCAATCAAAGACTGGGTTGTTCAACACAAGGAATCATGACATATCTTTGCATAATAAAGATAAAACAAAAATGTTCAAACTAGTCTAATTCCCTGAGATCAAATCCCATACACATTCAACCAATTCTCTGAATTCTTTTATTTGTAAAAAAATACTATAAAATTGCTAAAAATAACATGAATACTAAAAACTATGTAACTGTCCGTAAAATGGATTTGGAGGATATCTCAAAAATTATTGAATTAGAAAAAGTTGCCTTTCCTTACATGGCAGCTGAAGGGGTCTATTGGAAACCCAAGCACCTCAAAGAGCATATAAACAAATTTCCTGAGGGGCAGATTGTAGCAGAATACAAAGACATGATAGTTGGTTCGTCTAGTAGTTTGATAATCACATTAAATCCTGAATACAAAGAACATTCGTGGAGAGAAGTCTGTGGAGATAGCATGTTTAAAAATCATGATCCGAAAGGAGATACTCTTTATGGAGCAGAGGTATTAACTCATCCTGATTTTAGACGATTGGGAATTGCCACAAAATTGTATAATGCCCGAAAGGATCTTGCAATAAAATTAGGACTAAAAAGGATTATTGCAGGCGGAAGAATCTTCAATTACTGTGAACATGCAGAATCATTGACTCCGATTGATTATGTCAAAAAGGTCAAACGCCATGAAATACGAGAACCTGTTTTATCATTCCAATTAAGAAATGGGTTCAGATTTATCAAAATTCTGCCAAATTACATCAAAGATTCTAGGTCTCTAAACTATGCAACTTTTATTGAATGGAAAAACCCCAATTTTGTAGACAATGATCATTGATTGCCACGTTCACATAAATCAATACGAACTACTTCAGAATGTTCCAAACTTGGAAGATCGTTTAAACGCACTTCAAACTGAGATGACCAACAATAATGTAGATTATGCCATAATACTGTCTTCTTACAAAGTCAATTCTGAACGTCCATCAACAAAACAGATCATTGACGCCATTCAAAAATATGACAATTTAGGGATTGCAGCAGGATTTACCATTGACAACCATACAGATGATGACTTGCGAAAGTATCGGCAATGGATAAAAGACGGTAAAATCAAAGCCATGAAGATTTATTCTGGATATGAGCATTATTATCCGTATGACGAGCGTTACCAAAAAGTCTATGATACATGCATAGAGTTTGGCATTCCTGTGATGTTTCATACGGGAGATACTTATTCTGAAAAGGGAAAGTTGCGTTTTGCAAGACCACTTAACCTAGATGAGGTTGCAGTAGACAATCCTGAACTAAAAATTGTTATGTGTCATTTAGGAAATCCTTGGATTCAAGATGCCCAAGAAGTTCTCTACAAAAATAAGAATGTGTATGCAGACGTTTCTGGATTGGTAATAGGTTCGTTTGATCATTATTTTGAAAAAATGATAAAGGAAAAAGTTGCAGAGCTTATCAACTATGCAGGTGAACCTCGTTATCTTCTATACGGTACTGATTGGCCAATAAGTACAATGGATTCTTATCTTAATTTTGTTGCAAAATTGAAAATCAAAAGTGAGTTCAGGGATGGTTTCATGTATAAACATGCAAAAAAATTATTCAAAATATCCTAATTATCCAAGCCCACGTGAATTAAACTCCATTGCAGTGTAGTTAGATACCCTGTGAAAATTGCATAGTTCTACATAGTTTTGAACCTGGTACTGTATTGCATCTTTAGTTGGATGCCGTATGTGTGCCGGGGGCGAGTTTCGAACTCGCGACCTCCAGATTATGAGTATTGCCTTAGTTGGAGAACCGCTAGAGTTTACCAAGTAACTGGCACTCTAACCAGGCTGAGCTACCCCGGCATAGTATATGCCTGAAAATATGGGAAATTAAATGATTCTTTCAAAATTTTGCTTGCATTTTTGTTTTTTTATAACTAAATTTTTTCAAAAAAATACACTGCCTTGCAATGAATACTCACTCTTTAACTTCTTTTTTGGAATATTGGCCTCAATGAAGAGATTTTTTCAAAAAACCGCTTTTCTGACATCCATTCTAATAATCTCAACAATTCTAATGTATTCTCAAGTATCTTCAAACATGGCATTTGCAGATGATGAGGGAATTCCTCATGAATATGATTTTGTAGCAGGAATACACAATGTGGCGACTTTTCATTTTAGAGACGGTGTTGAAACTGTAAATTTCCCTGTCTTTTCAACTACTTCTGATATAGTATCTGGTTCTGGAACTAGTTTTTCGATGGAAGGTGTAGTTGGTCATAACCCTCATCTTCATATGGCATTAGATGAAGCATACAAATTCAGACTAGCAAAATTAACTGGCGGTAGTGCATTTGAATATGATCATAGATTTTTTGATGCGGATGTAAAAATAATGCAAGCTGATACAACCTTGAAATCATTCTCATACAGAAACTGTGAAATCACTTCACATTCTGTAACAACCCAAAATGATGATTATGAATCCTATCATGCAGCAAACTCTGGATTTGCTATTGTCAATTCCATAGAGTTTAACTGCGGTGGTGTATCAATCAATCAAAAAGAAAATTTTCCAAGTGTACGTCCTGGAGAAAGAACTTTTACAGATTATGGCGCATTGCCATTCAAACAAGCAAATGATTTACGAACTTTTCTAACATTTGACTTTGATAATGGTGCTGAAAAGATAGAATCTGTAATCTTTACATCAACTGGAGGATTTAGTGAGGAAGATATTGGAACTCCAAGCTTCCAAATAATCACTGCAGTGCTACCTCACCCATTAATTGACAATGCAATTATAAAATCTCAAAAAGTTGATGGCCTTGCGACAAGTTTTAATGAAGACTTTGATGTTAATGTAGAATTTGTAATTCCTGAAAAATTGAGTGGATTAACAGCAGTACCTGAACAAAAAATACGTGGACTTGAATATGAGGGCTGTATTGTAAGTGGATATGATATACTAACTTTGCAAGATAAAGAAGAAGGGTATACTGGAAAACGCGGATTTGCTACTGCAGAAATTCTTGATGTTGAGTGTTCTGGATTGAGTCCTGTAAATCCAGACAATGAACCTGAGCCTGTCACAGTTGATTATAACATGGGTACTGGTCCTAAAGCCGTGGCTACATTTAGTTTTGATAGTGGAACTGAGATTGTAGAATTTCCTGAGTTTTATCAGGGTAATCTGATTGCAAGAGCAAATCCTACATTTGAACTTGTAGGAGTGCCTGGAGTAACCCCATTGCTTTATGATGTGGTTGATAATGCTAGAAAGGCTGGTGCAAAATCAACTGGGGTTTCTTCTAATGATGAATTGTTTAATGTAAAAATTGATTTGATGTATGGAGATGTTCTTGCTAGAGGATATGATTATTCAAGTTGCCATGTAACTGATTATATTCTTAAAACAGAACATGATCTTGAAGAAAGCTTTTACAATGGATTTGCACTAACAAATGAATTCCATTTTGAATGCTCGGGTTATTCTCCGATAGACCCTCACCTTGGCATGAATGATCCTAAGAAAGGAGATGTAGAGTCTTCAAAGGATTATCAAAAGAGACAGCGCTCTACATGGGGACCTGGCTTTGAATATGTTCCCAAGTAATCTTTTTTAATTATTTAATTTCCTTCCACTTTACGTTTTCATTTTTGACCCAGAGGAACTTCTTTTGAAGTGCAGCAGTATACAATTTCTCCCATTCTGCACCTACCTCATCAGTCCATGCCTTGAAAACACGTGGATCTATGTAATTTCTAAGTGACGTTCCAAGATTGTAATCCCTAGTCCTTTCTGACAAGTCAACCTGTAACTTTAGTTTCTCAATTCGTTCTTTGTGTTTTTGTTTTTGTTTCTTGATTTGCTCATTTAATGTCTTGATTCTTTTTGCCTTGTTCTTTTTTTGAGTCTCTGTCTTTGGCTCAGTTGATTCTACTTTTTTGAGGGTCTGCTGTGTTTTCTCCCATGCTTTTTCTTTTTCCCTGTTCTTGAGAGTATCTTTCTTTTTTTGTAATGACTGCTCAAACGTTTTTGGTATGGTTCGTTTGTGATTACACATAATTGCGGCTTCAAGATTTGCTAGTTTTGCATGGTATAGTTTCTCATTGTCTGATTTTCCCTTCATGTTGTCATGTTCTTTTAGATAATCTTTGACCACGGTTGTTGCCAGATATGTTCTGAATACTTTTGCAGTAAGTCCCTTTACAATACTAGAATAATATGCATTAACATGTCGTGAAGTTATATCGTGAAAAATCTCATCTTTTGGTTTTTTCTTTTCTACTAATTTCTTGAGGTTTTCTTGAAATTGTTTGTCTTGTCCTTCTGCTTTGACTGTCTCTTGCCATCTGACGCTGTCTTTTCCTAAAAAGTCAAATTCTATTGCATCTGAAGTAATTTTGATATGTTCTTTTCTTAGGGTAGTTGCACCAACAGTATCTGCTTCTTCTGGATCCTTTTCATCTCCCACTCTCATAGCAGTTCTGTAAATCAAATAACATGCAGTAGCAATTCTACTAATTTTTGGATCCGCACTCTTCATATCTTTTACAATTCTATCTTTGATTTTTTCAATTTCTTTTGCAAGCTTTACTGCTTTTTCATACTTTTCTTTGTCTCTGTCTTGTTTTAGTCCTGCAGTGTCTGCAAGCCAAACATACTTTCTTTTTTGTGTAAGAAAATCCATCCAACTTGCAAGCCACATTGAATCTTTATCATGAATAATTTTACCCCATTTTCCTTCAGGAATTTTTGCCTCTTTTCCCATGTTTAGCGTGACATCTTTTGGTGTAACACGAGGTTTCCATCGTCCTCGTAATGGATGCTCTCCTCTGCCAATAAAAATTCCTGGTGGTTCTGCCATGTAGTTTCCAACTTCGACTTTTATTCCATCCATGATGGCAACTCCGTATTTTGCTTTGAGTTCTTCACGAAGCTCTTTTCTTTTTGCAGCAATTGCCTTTTTTTCTTCTTTTGTCATCATCTCTTTGAGATCTTTTTCTTTGTCTACAAGCTTGTAAGCATCAGAAAAATCAATATCTTCATATGAAATTTTTTTAAATTTAGAATCTAGTGTTTTTGCAAAATCTGCTGTAAAATTTTTTTGAAAAACTTTGTCTTGAGCATATGGGGTGTCTTTCTTTTTTGCCCATTGGTATACCATCTCTTCCTGCTCTAAACTGAGATTGATTTTTTCTCCTTTGATCTTTATTTTAATACCCTGTGCCTCATAGGCAGGAGGAAATAAGATTCCGTTGTGTTGTAGTGTTTTCCATTTCATTCTTTTTCACTCTAAAATTGTGGACTTTGACAAAAACTGGACTCTATGTGTATATCAATCTATTCTTACTAATCACGGATCTGATATTTAATGTCTATATCATAATACCTTACTGGTTTCATTTAGTACCTTCATGACAATCTCATCGTTATCAACATCTATTTCTGTACTGATGCACAACAATCCCTTTCCCATCTTCATTGTAAATCGTTTTGTTTGTTCATACATTGCCATTGCGTAAAACGCATCTCCAATCTCTTCTTTAAATTCATCTCTAATTTCCCATCTTTTCAATGCTCCTAGAAGAGATTCTTCTGTTTGTTTTTTTAGAAAGATATGAGTTTATTCCTTCTCTCATTTTATAAAAAAACTTGTTATTTTCTACAATACCTACAAAACGGATTTTTTCATTTATTGCAAAGATTTGTTTGCATAACTCTTCAAATTTTACTTCATCCACACAATGATTTCTAATGATAATTGATAATCCTTTCTATTTGCCGTGATGTAAGGTGATATTTTTTTACATCTTTTTTCAAACTATGATAAACATAGATAAATAATTCAAAATATACTGAAAAAAATTGAATCAAAGAAATGAATTTGTGATTCTTGCATTAATTGGATTCTTTGTTTTTGCTTTAGGTCTTTTTTTCTTCTTTTCATTTGATTCTGAATCTGTATTAACTCCAAGTCAAAATATTTCTCAACAACACGATGTGATTAAAGTTGGAATATTACATTCGTTAACTGGAACTATGGCCTCAAGTGAATTGCCTGTGCTTAATGCAACATTATTTGCGATTGAAGAAATTAATTCCAAAGGTGGTTTGTTAGATAAAAAAATTGTTCCAATAATTTATGATGGTGAATCAAATGGACAAACATTTGCATCTAGAGCAACCGATTTACTAAAAGATGATAATGTGTCTGTAATTTTTGGTGGATGGACTTCCGCAAGTAGAAAAAGCATGATTCCTGTATTAGATGAATATGATGCGGTTTTATTTTATCCTGTACAATACGAAGGATTAGAATCTCGTCCGAATATTCTTTATCTGGGGGCTGCCCCGAATCAACAGGTAATACCTGGAATAATCTGGGCACAAGAAAATCTTGGAACAAAATTTTTCTTGGTGGGGTCTGATTATGTTTTTCCATATAGTGCAAATACAATAATCAAAGACTATTCTAAAACATACGGTTTTGATATTGTTGGAGAAGAATATGCATTACTTGGAGCAAAAAATTTTGTGGATATAGTTGCAAACATAAAGAAAACAAATCCTGATGTAATTATTAACACTATTAACGGTGATAGCAACGAATATTTTTTTAAAGAATTAAGAAAACAGGGAATAACTTCTGATCTGATTCCTACCATGTCTTTTAGTTTGAGTCAATCACAAATCTCTAATTATGCTGTATCTGTAGAAGATGATTATCTTGTGTGGAATTATTTTGAAAATATACCCAGTTATGAGAACCGTCAATTTGTGTCAAATATTAAAAAAACACTTGGGTCTAAGTATTTCATTTCTGATTCTATGGAGGCAGCTTATGTAGGAATTTACCTTTATGCAAAGGCTGTTGAAAAAGCAAATTCTTTTGAAAATGATGACGTGCTTGATAAGTTAAAACAAATTACCTTTTCTGCCCCTAGTGGAATAACTGGTATTGATCCTACTAATCATGTTTACAAAACTATGCGTATAGGTAAAATCTTGTCTGATGGTCAAGTTGAAATTATTTTCAGCTCTCAAAACCCCATCCCTCCTAATCCTTACCCTGATACAAGAACAGTCGGTGAATGGAATGATTTCTTAAATTACCTTTATGCAAAATGGGGAAATTCCTGGGAAAACCAGTCATGAATTTTTTTTCTAGTTTCTATCATAGGCTGCTCTTCATTGTCTTGTTATCTAGCGTCATCCCTTTGACTCTTTTTAGTACTTTTTTGTTGATAAATGAATATGAAAATTTTTCAAATACTGTTCAATCTGAAATAAATTCTGATTTAATTTCTGGACAAACTCAAATCTATGATAACCTGTCTTATATTGAAAATTCTTTAGATATTTTTTCAAAAAATAACATACTTATCCATTCAATGACTTTTTTGGATACATCAACCTCTGTTGAATCATTACCATATCTCTTCCAACTAGAGTCTATTTCCTCTTCCTTTGAAAATAACAATAAAAATATTCAAAATATTATTATTTTTGATAAATTTAGTAATATGGTTTACACTGTAGATGTTCTTTCTTCGTACAAGCCATATGTAGAATATATTCAAATGAAAATTCAAAACAAAAATGATTTAAAAAAATTAAATGTTATTTCTGAATTTGATATGCGCTTTGGAAATAGTCTGGGATTTTTGAGTACCATCAATAATGATGTCGAAACTATTGGATATGTGTTATTAATTTATGATGTTGTGTTGCCACCTACTTTCTCTTCAAATTCTTATTTGTCTCGTACCATTATAAATTCTGATGGTGATACTATTTCAAAAGACATCCAATCTGCAACATCTTTTTTTAATAATTTCTCAAATGAAAAAAAACTACAATTACAAACATCGTTAAACAATCTAGTAGATAATTCTTTGATACAAACTATACATTATCATGATTCAGTTTTCTATCTAATTTCTACAAATTATGATGATTATTATTATGCAATTGAATTTTCTTCTCCAGAATTATTTGGTTCCTTTTACCAGACTATTATTCTATTGATAATATTGATCGTATTTTCTATTCTTGTTGCAATTGCAACTTCGTTATATTTTGCCCGAATTCTTACAAGACCTATACGTATTTTGGAATCTCAGACTAGTAACATTACTCAAAGGCAATTTCAGATTGATATTAGTAAATTTGGTAATGATGAAATTGGAAAATTAGCACGAAGTTTCAAACAAATGGTTGATGAAATAAAATCATACACTGACTCCATCAAATCGCTTTCAGAAAGATATCAAAATCTCTATGATGGCATGCCTGAGATGTTAAGAAGTGTTGGATTGGATGGGAAAATCAATAATTGTAATAAGAAATATTGTGAAACCCTTGAATATTCTAAAAATGAAGTTATAGGAGCACACATATTCGATCACGTTGCTGATCATGATAAGAAAAAATTAGAACAAATTTTTCAGACTTGGAAGGGTCATGGTAATGTTCAAGGTTTAGAGATTGATTTAGAATCAAAGAGCGGTAAAATTGTGACTTGTTTGATTTCAGTATCGAACCTGTATGATGCTAATAATGCTCTGATTGGAAGTAATACTGTTTTAGTTAATATTTCTGAATTAAAACAACTCCAAGAAAAATTAAAGATAGTTGAAAAAAATCTAAAAACTGAAAAATTGCTTACGATAGGTGAATTATCTGCTCGTATTGCACATGATATTAAAAACCCGCTTACAGCCATTAAAAATTCTGTTATTGTGTTGAGAATGAAAACCATACAAGAAAAAGAACTAACAAAATATTTTGAATCTGTTGAAAAATCTATACGTAGAATTGATCATCAAATTAATGATGTGTTAAATTTTGTAAAAACATCCAAACTTGATTACTCCTCATTAGAACTTAAATCATTTTTGCAAGATGTGCTGACTCAAATCATGATTCCAAAACATATATCTGTTGAACTCCCAAAAGAAAAATTAGAAGTTCGTGCAGATCTCAATAAACTTGAAATTGTTTTCATTAATCTGATTCATAATTCAATTCATGCAATAGGGGATAAAGATGGTAGTATCAAAATATTCTACAAAAAAACCGACAATCTAATCCATATTTATTTTCAAGATTCTGGTATTGGAATACCAAAAAATATCGTTGATTCTGTTTTTGAACCTTTGACAACTACCAAACAACAGGGTACTGGATTGGGATTAACTACCTGTAAAAACATTATAGAACAACATGGAGGTTCTATCTCTGTATCTCTAAACCCTACAACTTTTCATATAGTTTTGCCTGTTTGATTTTCTAACAATTTGTAATTTGATTTACGTGTCTTTTGATTAATTCTTCTAAAAATTTTGGCTCAAAAGGCTTCTGAATATTATATATGGCACAATTTTTTTTTGCTTCTTTCCACTTTTCGTCGTCTTTATACGCAGTCATAAAAATAACGTTGATTCTTGCATCGTTTTCCCTCATTTTTTTAAATGTCTCATATCCATCCATACCTGGCATTCTTCCATCCATTAACACCAGATCTGGTTTTTCTATTAATTTCTCAATTCCATCAAATCCATTCTCTGCCTGAATTGTATCATACCCAAACATTTCTATCATAGCTGAAGTGGTTTCTAACACTTCTTTATCATCGTCAATAACCAAAACTTTCTTTTTTAAACTCATACCTTTCAATACCCTCTATTGCTCTTAAACCCATTCATTTTTAACCAATATTGTGTTACTTTTTTTAAAATATTTTTTGGTTTCGAACAAAAATTTTTTGAACCATGTATTTATTGACGGATTTTTGTTAAGAATTTTTTTAAAGTTATTTTTTTCTTGAATTGAATATGATCTTTTTGAATAAAAATATGTGATATAAAACCAATATGATATCTCCTCTGCCAAATCCTTTTCATGACACATTTCTGAATATTTTAAAAATTTCATATGTAAATAAAATAACATTTCCATCGTTGGAAATTTTCTATCATTAATCATGTCAAATCGATCTAGTAGTAGCCCTCTTGATAACAATCGTAATCTGTAACATTCATCTCCCTTTTCTTTCATTTCATCCCAACGACTAAAAATTTTTGGGAGTAGTTTTTGATGCATTTTTGCTATGTTATCAATCTCTTTATTGGTCAGCTTCAAATATGTTAAACAATACAACAACCCAAACAAAGAAATTCTATATTTGTTATTTTTTTTATTTTTAATGTTAATTATAATTTCGTTTTGTAATAACCCTTCATATTTTGTCCCATTATCCATCCGTCCTACAAATAATCTCTTTATTTTTTTTTCATTTTTATTAATTGATTCAAAATTCTTCTTTGAAATTTTTTTTGCTGCTTCCCAAGATGTTAATTCATTATTAAAACAAAATAATGTCAACACTTCATTTACAAACTTTAAGTTTCTTCTTTTGTTATTCTTAAAATTTTTGTCCCATTTTTTGATTAGTGTGTATTTGTAATATGTTAAATTTCCATTATATTTTATTTCCAATTTACCCCTCCATAACTTGATCATATGTTATATTAAATAAGTAATTCATAAGGTGCGAGAGGGAGTGAATTGACAAAGATAATTCTGTTTCTTGACGAAACAAATCATGGAAAAAAAAACAACGTATTTAAAAAGAATCTTGTTTTAATTACATCCATTTTATCTGGAGTGCTGATACTTTCTTCATTATTTTTCACATCCGTGGTTGGTGAAGAACACCAAGTTGAATTGAATTCATTGACAAATACGGGATATTTCATTCAAAATTTGAAAGGAGACACAATTGACACTCATCTCTCTTGGAGGTTGGTAGATGGTGATACGCTATATGTCAATATACTTAATGGTGAAAAGCATTCTGAAAAAATTGAATTAATAAAATCCGTCCTCTTGTCAGGCGAAACAATTGAAATTGACAACTCATTACTACATAAAGGACCTGAGGGTACTATGTCTACGTATTATCTTGGATGGAAAGGTGCACTAGAAGCAGCTTCAGAAAAGCAAGATACTGAATTGTTTATTCCTATAAACATTGAATTGATAAATTCAAAAAATGGTGAAGGTGATATTACAATTGAACTCTCTAATTTCAGAAATGGTGATGGGTATTCCGGTTGGACCAAATCAATAACCGATGATACACAAAACCAAATTTTAAAATCACATATAGTAATTTTTGAAACAGATAATCTTTCTGATTCTCAATTTAAAACAATATTGCGTCATGAACTTGGACATGCATTTGGTCTTGCGCATTCTACAGCGCCTGAAGATCTTATGTATCCCTCTATTGAAACTGATTTTCCTTATATCTCTGATTGTACTATTGATGCAATAATTCATCTTTATGATGGTGGGACATCAAGTGAAGTCATCTGTCAAATCTGAAAAGTCTTCTTAGACTCTATGTTTTGTCTTTCCATTAGAATCAAAAATGTTTAGTTGACATGTTTTTTGTAAAATTCAGTGACTCAAATATTTTAACTTGGAAATAATTCTTTGCTCATATATTTCTCAAATTCCAAGTCTGTTTTCATTTTTTTTGCCTCCATAAACATGGCAGCGTCTGTCCCAACAACATATCTTGGAAGCATCTCATCATCATGAATCGCCTTGATGATCACTTCTGCTACCTGTGATGGCGCAGTTCCCATCTGAACCATCATTTTTAGTCCTGAAAGAATGTGGTCTGTCAACTCTTTGTATTTTGGATCTGATTTTGAATCTGGAACTCTCATTGATTCAAAAAAGTTTGTCTTGATTACACCTGGCTCAATTAGGGTTGTCTTGATTCCAAATTGACCAAGCTCATATCGTAAACATTCGCCTAATCCTTCTAATGCAAACTTTGAACTGATATATGCAGGAGATCCTGGTAATCCCATTCTTCCAGCTACTGAACTAATGTTTACAATAATTCCTGAATTTTGATTTCTCATAATTGGTGCAACCTCTTGAATGATTCTTACAACGCTAAAGAAATTAGTTTCAAACTGTTTTCTAAAGTCATCTACTGAAACATCTTCTGTACATCCAAATTGTCCATATCCTGCATTATTTACTAAAACATCTAATCTTCCAGCATCTTCAATTACTTTTTTAACAGCTGATGTGATAGATTCTTCTTTATCAACGTCAAGCTCTATCACTTCAATTGGAAGATTTTCTTTTTTTGCAGCGTTTTCTAATTCACCTGCTTTTGATACATCCCTCATACTTGCAAATGTATGATATCCATCTTTTGCAAGTGCTAATGCCGTCTCTAATCCAATTCCAGAAGAACTCCCGGTAACTAGAGCTACTTTTTCCATGATGATTATAATTTTCTGTTATATTTATCCCATTTTGATTCAAACAAGAGGCCTGTCTCCTTCTGTAGGATCAATTAGTTGTGTTTTTTCACCATTGTTAATTCTCTCCAAAATTTCTAAAGAAGAATATTTGTGCAAGTACTCATTGTTGTTTCCACATCTGTATGAGAACGTACATCGAGGACAGCCTGCTTCGTTTTTGCATGGACATTCCTTTACAATAAACATACTTCTTTCAAGTGCTTTCTCAAATCTGTCATAGAGTGCTTTGCTTGCACCACTTCCGCCAATTGCTCCATCATAAATGAAAATCAAGCCTGATGTGCCTAGTGATATGCCGCCCAAGTCTTGAGATGCCCCTCCTGTGATCATATTGCTTCCTTCAATTACCACATGTTCAGTTGCATGATATCCGCTTGCCTCTGTGTATTCTTCATCTTCAGACTCTTCTATTACTTTGAGAGGTCTTGGTGCATGAAATACAATTCCCTTTGTAACGAAATTATATTCTAGTGGATTTTCTAGTAGAACTTTTTCTCCTTGAGCTACTTCTTGTCCAAGTTCGATATTGACATATCCATATACTTTTTTCTCAATATGTAATTTACAAAATGCAACTTCAACTCCACCTGCTTCTCTTTTCTCAAAAACTGTTTCAATTGTGGGCCACTCTTCAGTTAATGCCTTTGTATAGTATGGATAATCTCTGGGAATTTTCTCAATCTTTGCATAATTTTTTTCTGGATAGTCAAACTCTTTTACTTTGTATCTAATTCCTGCTAGAAAATAGATTGCATCTTTATGCAGTTCTTCTAGTGCGATTGGCAGAATTCTATCTCCTACTTTTTTGTTATTTAAGAAAATGTCTACTGATTTTCCTATTCCTCTTATGCTGTATTCGTTGAGAATAGAATTAATTTTGTCAAAATTTGGAATTATTCTATTGTTGAATTCTTTTAGTGTTCCTTTGATGATGTGGTGCTCTATTACTTCTTGGTGTTCTTTGAGCTCATGTTTTGATATTGGTCTGTCACAAGCCATTGCCAACACTTGAAATTCTTCTACAAAGGGATTTTTGGGATCGATGTATGTTTTCTCTACATCCTCAAAATAGTCATCAGGGTGATTTTTGTAGTATTGTGAAATTGGATCATTTCCTAATGTCAAAAACGCATATCCTTTCTGTCCCTTTCTTGCAGCCCTACCTATTCTCTGAATAAGTCGATTTACTGGTATGGTTGATGATATCACACAATCAACATTTCCTACATCTATGCCCAATTCAAGAGTAGGTGTGCATGAAATTGCATCAAGCATGTCTTCTTTGAACTGTTTTTCAACAAATGTTCGATAATTTGCCATTAATCCGGCCCTGTGAACCTTGATGTTGACTTTTTGTTTTTTGGCTTGAATAGCTAGTAATTCAGAATTTAGATGTGAGTTATTAAAGACCATAGTTTTGTGATTTTTTTGAGTAAGCTTTTTTGTCAATTCAACCATCAGTGATCTTTGTGTCCGAAGTGATGGAAACAACATTGCAAAGTCTGTTTGGCCTTTTTTTCCAGAGCCTTGAATTTTTTGCATTTTTTCTCCAAACAGTTTCTCACAGAATCCTTTGGCATCATCTAGTGTGGCTGATGCGGCTACAAACTGCAGTTTGTTTGTGCAAATTCTTTTGAGCCTTTTTATGATGTAGTGTACATTAGAGCCAAAAATACCTGAATACACATGTGCTTCATCTGTTACCAAAATTCTTGTGGAACTGAGTATTGATGAAAATTTCGTTTGATGCCACATGTGATAATGTAAAACATCAAAGTTTGTTACAAGAATGTGTGGAGGATTGTCTATGATGTCTCTTCTTTCTGTAATCTTTGTATCTCCGTCAAACACCTTTACGTTAATTCCAATTTTTTCTGCAAATTTTTTGATCTTTGGAAACTGATCTCTTGCAAGTGCCTTTGTTGGATAAACAAAAATTGCAAAGACCTTGCCATCACTTGTATTTTTTTAATTTTTTGAATAACTGGAATTAAAAATGCCTCTGTTTTTCCTGAAGCAGTAGGTGCTTCAATGACAATATTTTCCCCATATGCAATTTCCATGATTGCCTCTTCTTGAAATTTGTAAAATTGATTAATTCCTAATTCCTTGAGGTGTTTGGTAATTGCCTCATCTAACCCTAAATCTTCTACTTTAGAGCCCATCTTGGGCTCAGGATTGCTCAAAACTTTGTATTGCGAGACATAATCTTTTTTTGAAAATAAAATTTCTTCAGTTATTTTGTCTGGTTTGTTTTTGCCAATCATATCTCTAATTTCGCTTTCATCACGTACAATTCCTTCATTTTTGAGACCTTCAGACAATCCATTTTCAACTACTAAGCCCTTGTCGTATCTTGAAAGAAACTCTAAAAACACCTCGTCTATGTTTTTTGAAAATTCTAGCAGGTCTTCTATTCCACAATTTCCACAAGATACATGCATTTTTTTATTGAAAGTCTTTTGAATCTCTATTTTGGACTTGCATTTGGGACATGATAGTTTCAAGATCTATTTGCTAAGAAATGATTAGTGATTTATTGTTACTTCATAGAATTTACCCATGACATTATTATGCTAGAGTATGGTCTTGAACTTAAAATTGAAAAAAATTGAGATTAACAAAATTTACAATCAAAACTGTATAGAAGGAATGAAATCTATTCCTAAAAACAAGATTGATCTAGTTATTACTGATCCACCTTTTGCCATAAATTTCAAGGCAAAAAAAGCAAATTACAACAGGACATCCTCTCGTGTTATATCTGGATACAATGAAATCAAACCTGAAGATTACTATGATTTTACATTTATGTGGATGAGTGAGATTTTTCGAATTCTAAAGGATTCGGGAAGCATGTATGTTTTCTCAGGATGGAACAATTTGAAGGATATTTTACAAGCATTAGATGATGTTGGTTTTATTACCATTAACCACATCATTTGGAAATACCAGTTTGGCGTGGTAACTAAAAGGAAATTTGTTACATCTCACTATCATTGTATCTATGTTTGCAAAGATGATAAAAAACGGAAATTCTTTCCATTTTCTAGGTTCAAAAAGGAAGATAAAACAAAAGATGGGCGTAGTCTTCATTATAAGGACAAGGAGGATGTATGGGATATCAAACGAGAATATTGGACTGGTGATGAAAAAACACCAACAAAACTTCCTTCAGAATTAATACAAAAACTCTTGGAATATTCTAGTGAAAAAAAAGACATTGTATTAGATCCTTTTCTTGGTTCAGGGCAAGTTGCTGTTGTGAGTAAATCGCTTAACAGAAGATTTCTTGGATTTGAAATTGTTCCTGATTATTACAAATTTGCAAAAAAACGACTAGACAAAGATTTGTATCGAATTAAAAAATCAAAATAGTTATTGGTTGTTTTCTGGCTCATCTATCTTCTTTTGGCCAATTTTATTTGAAATGATTTTTCTTAACTCATCATCTGTTTTACCTTCTGTTTTGACTCCTATTGATTTTGCAATTGTCTCTAGTTTTTGTCTCTCTGATTCTACTGGTCCTGAAATCTTTGGTGTCTCCTCTGTAACTTCTTTCATGCTTTCTTGAATATCGTTTTTTGCCTTGTTGTATTCGTTAACTGCTTTTCCAAGTTTTCTTGCTGCACCTGGAAGTTTTCCTGTACCTAAAATCAAAACTAGCGCAACAAAAATTATGATTATCCATTCACTACCTCCTATGTTTAGCAAATGATCTATCATATTCTTGTGTACCTTAATTTGAAATTAAACGTAATGTCTGTGTTTATGCCTATATCTTCAATTTTTTCTCAATATCACGAATGAGAAGTAGTTATTGATTTAAATAAATTCAAAACAGTTTACATTTATGAAGAAAATTGAAACAATAGTTCCATCTGGAAAGAAAGATGCAGTTATTGCTGCAATCAAAAAAATTGGTGTTGGTGGTGTAACTGTTCATCAAGTTCAGGGTCAAGGTTCACAAGATCCTCCTTTAGTTGGAGAATTCTTTAGCAGAGAAATGATAATCTGTGTAGTTGATGATCCTAAAGTAGATGAAATAATTAATGCAATTGCCAATGTAGCATGTACCGGAACTAAAGGTGACGGTAAAGTCTTTGTTACAGAAGTAGTTGATGCACTAGATATCTGTACTAAGAAACGTGGAACAATGGATATCTAATACACGGTCCTTTGAGGTTCTAATTTCTTTCTTGATATTGTTGCAAGCAGTGCTACTCCAACCCCTATAACACAAAATATCAAGTATGGTGTGTTGGCTCCGAGAGATTGTGTTATTGGACCTCCGATTGTTGGTCCTATTACCCAACCCATCCCAAAAACTGTTTCATATGCACCAATAATTTTTCCTGATATTCCTTTTTTGGTCCTACTCAAAACTATCTCCAAAGTAAGTGGGAAAAATATACTAAACCCGAATCCCATCAGTACTAATGCCACTGCAAATCCCACGATGGAATCTGCAACAGCCGAAATTGCAAGTCCTATTGATATTGCAGATACTGCAGCAATCAAGGTATGACTAGTTTTTCTTGCAAGCTTTCCTGCTAATGCTAGTGACACTACCCGCGAAATTCCAAAAATAAAAAATAGTAACAAAATGTCAGTATCTGTCATTCCATTATCATTTAGAAATGCTGGATAGATTGTCAGAACTATGCCAAATGATGATGTGCAAAAAAGCAACAAGACTATGGCTTCTGGAAACCTCTTCATCTCTTTGATTGATGAAAATGAAAAATGCTCGTGATGATTTCTAACACTTTTTCTTGAGACAAGAATTGCAGAAATCAATGCAGTAGCCAGAATAAATGCAGTAATCTGAAATAGAATTCTGTATGTTATGTCTAGTCCCTCTAAAAATACGGTTCCAAGCAGTGGTCCTACCATGAACCCAATGACAAAAAACATTGTAAACCATGAAATGTTTCTTACTCTGTTTTTCTCAGAACTCTCATTTGATATGATTGATTCACATGGAGGCCAAAAAAATGCATGAGCCACACCTGTCATTATCCTAAATCCCATGATTTCTGGAACTGATTGTGCAATTGATAGTAGGTAAATTGATGCAGAATTTATCGCAGCACCTAATGCTAAAAGGTATCCGTTGTTAAACCTATCAAGAAGAATCCCTACAAATAATGGAATAAACATGTAGGGGATGAAATTAGCTAATCCGATAAACCCTAATTCAGAGTATGATGCACCTATGATGTTTTTTGCAAACACTGGAAGGATTGGTCCGTGTAGTCCATACGAAATCCCAATGATTAGTCCAGTGATGTTTACTAGAATCAGAACTTTGTTCATTTGTATGCTGCAACCATGATTGCTCCACCCATAAGGTCTTTCTCAAATTCTACCCTGGAGAATTTCTCTAACAGCAAGCCTTCCAGCTTTTTATTTTGAGGCCATCTCTTGAAAGTTCCATAGAGCGTTCCAAATTTTAATCCAAGCTTACCTCCTGCAGTAAATGCAAGGATTGGTAAAATACATCTAAGATAAAATGCAACTCCTGCTCTGATGAATGCACTATCGGGCTTTCCCAAATCTACAATAACAAACCGTCCTTCTTTTTTCAAGACCCTGTGGATTTCAGAAATTGCAATTCTCAAATTTATTGCGTCTCGTAAAGAATAACCGCATAGTACTGCATCAAATTCTTCGTCTTTAAATGGAATATGTTCAAAAACACCATTTGCCATGTCAGGTGTTTTTTCAAAATGGGAACCTGTATTTTTTAACATCGGAACTAGTGGATCATAAAGTGTAACTGAAATTTTACCATCAGTAAGCTTCAATGCTGTCTTTGACATGTTGCCAAAGCCTGAACCTGCGTCTAGTATTTTATTTCCTGGAAAAACTCTTTGTGAAATTCCACGATTACGATGCTCTACATCTTTTCCTAATGAAATAATTGAATTAACCTTGTCATAAACTGGAATGATTTCACGAAGTACCTCTATTACTTCGCCCCAATAATTACTTCCTAAACCCATTATCTATCGTCTCTGTATACTGAAATGAATATCTTTCAAATCTAAAATTCTATTATGGAACAAACTTTGATGCATTTTGAGAATATTTCTGCAAGTCTGCTTCAGAAACTTTCTCAAAGATTTTAGACTCGGATGAAATCTTTGCCATTTTGATGTCATTGATTCCTTCTTTTTGTTCTGCTTTTAGATTGATTGCAGCAATTGCTAATGCTGCTGCATCCTCCAAACTTAAATCATCTTTGTAATTTTTCTCCAAAAATTCATTCACATCATCAGAACCTGCACCAATTGCAATTGCTGCAAATTGAACATAAGTTCCACTTGGGTCAGTTACATAGATTGACTCTCCTTTTTGGTCAACACCTGCTATGATCATTGAAACACCATTTGGACGAACTCCTCCATATTGAGTAAATTGATGTGCTTGGTCTGCTAGATGTTTTGCAACGGTAGCAACTTCTACTGATTCATCATAAGTCATTCTGTTCCCTTGTGAGAAGAATCTTGCACTGTCAACTTGAACTCGTGCATCTGGAATGTATCCTGCTGCTGCAACACCAATATGATAATCTACTTGGAAAATTTTCTGTGTAACATCTGTACTTTGTAATGTACGAGGTTTCTCTTCAACTGCCATGATGACGCCTTCTTTACTAATTACCCCAATTGCCAGAGTTCCTCTTTTTACGGTCTCTATGGCATATTCTACTTGGTAAATTCTGCCATCTGGAGAATACATGGTAGGTGTCATATCGTAACCGCGTGATGCCATCATGTTATGACGAGTTCATTCTCAGTCAATTTAAGGGTAATTATCGCAGCCTGAATATGGAAAAGATCTGGAAATAGGGTTTTAAGTAAAATCATCGTACTTTAAGAAAATGGCTAATCAATTACTAGAATTCAAAGAAATACTTAGATCTATACAAGTCTCAAACCAAAGGAAACCTGATAAACAAACTAGAAAATTATTGTTTTATTTGTTTACTAGCACTAGAGGTGGATTTACTCGATTACGAATTATTATGAGTCTGCTTGACAAGCCATACAACACTCATCAATTATCTCAAGAACTTGATCTTGATTACAAAGCCATACAACATCACATGAAAGTACTTGAGAAAAATAACATGGTATCAAAAATTGGTGAAAAATACGGTGCAATTTTCCACTTGTCAAACTTTCTTGAAATGAATATCTCTGCTTTGGATGAAGCAATTGATAAACTAGATAGAAACATGAATCACAAGAAAGTCTATCTTTAATTCGTATGATGTGAAATAGCGATCAGAAATTTTCAACCAAACTTATATAATCCGAATCTTTCTAAAACGATCGTCTTGGTAAAGAATGATCCGTTTGTTAATGCAACAAAACAAGTCAATGATGCATGTGACATTTTAGGAATTAAAGACAAGGGCTTGCGTGAATATCTTGCAATGCCAAATAGGGTTCTTAGAGTAAAGATTCCAGTAACTATGGATAATGGAAAAATTAGAGTTTTCACAGGTTTTAGAAGTCAACACAATAACGATAGAGGTCCATACAAAGGAGGTATTCGATATTTTGATCCAGAAGGTGGAGTTGAATATATGGAACGCGAAGTTATGGCCCTTTCTTCATGGATGACATGGAAATGTGCAATTGTAGATGTTCCTCTAGGTGGAGGTAAAGGTGGAATTTATGTTAATCCTAAAACTGAAAAACTTAGTGACAATGAATTAGAAAGGCTAACTCGTGGATTTGCATATAAAATTTCAGAAGTTATAGGTCCTGAAAAAGATATTCCTGCTCCTGATGTTTACACTACAGGAAAAGAGATGACACAAATCATGGATACATTTAGTAAATTAAACGGTAACAAATATTCTCCAGGAGTAATCACTGGAAAACCAATTTCTATGGGTGGTTCTCTTGCTCGAAATGTTGCAACTGGTTTAGGAGCAGCATATACTGTAAGAGAAGCTGCAAAAACAATTAAACTAAATCTTAAAGGTGCTAAAGTTGTTTTACAAGGATTCGGAAATGCCTCTACATTTGCAGGAGAATATCTTGAAAAGATGGGTGCAAAAGTTATTGCAGTTAGTGATTCTAAAGGTTCTATTTCAATTCCAAAAGGTGCAAAGGTTAGTAAAATCTTAGAACACAAACAAAAGAAAGGAAGTGTTGTTGGATTTCCTGGAAGCAAAAAAATCTCTACTGAAGAACTGCTTACAACAAAATGTGATGTTTTAGTTCCAGGTGCTTTAGAAAACCAAATTACCGCTAAGATTGCACAAAAATTACAATGTAAAATTATTGCTGAAGCTGCAAATGGTCCAACATTGCCTGAAGCAGATCCAATTCTTTACCAAAAGAAGATCCTAGTAATCCCTGACATCTTGGCAAATTCTGGTGGTGTTTGTATATCATATCTAGAATGGGTTCAAAACAACATGGGTTACTATTGGACATTTGATGAAGTAGCAAACAAGATGGAGAAAAATATCACTCAAGGATTCAAAGATGCTTACGAACTATCAAAGAAACACAAAATCGATATGAGAAAAGCCACAATGGTTTTAGCCGTAGAAAGAGTCATTGAGGCTTTTAACCAAAAAGGTATCTGGCCTTAGACTAAATAAGATTCGTAACAAACTAGTTGTTCAATAAACATAATTTTCCCTTTTGTAATCTGTCTCAACTTTCGTTTGTATGATAAATCTAATTTTGTTCTTCTTTGTAACAACTGAATTGTCTTTCCTGTAAGGTATCTTCCTTTTCTGTCTCTGTCAAAAAGAACAATAATTTTTTTATATTTTGCAACTGTGTCTGCAAATTTGTTCATTCCTCCAAACTTATGAAACTCTAAAATTTTTCCCTGGTATCCTAATCTTCTTAATGCATTGCAATCTCTTTTTCCTTCAACCACTATGATTCCATCTGTAACTGAGTTTAATTGTAAAACAAAATTTTGTAATTCTGAAATTTCTTGTTCGGTAACAAACACATTTCTAAATTCATTTCAACATATTAAGCGCTTTTGTATATAGAAAATATGTCAAACGTTTTACTTGTTCAAAATACTCGAATTGAAGGTTCTGGTTACCTTGGGGATCTTCTCAAAGCAGACGGATTTGATATTACATCAGTAAATGCAAAACATGAAAAACTTCCAACCTCAGATTTTTCCCTTGTTGTACTTTTAGGAGCTCCTGAAAGTGCAAATGATGATTTACCATATCTTAAAGAAGAACAAGAATTAATCAAAAATTCTGTTGAAAAAAACATTCCTGTTTTAGGAATATGTTTAGGATCTCAATTAATTGCAAAAACATTTGGTGGCAAAGTATACTCTGGACTAAAAAAGAAATTGGTTTCTATAATGACTTGGAAATAAAAAATAACTCTGTTCTCTTTTCAGGATTCAAAAACCCCTTTACTGTATTTCATTGGCATGGTGATACCTTTGATCTGCCTGATGGTGCCACAAGATTGGCCTCATCTGAGCATTACCAAAATCAAGCATTTCAATACAAAAGTGCTGTTGGTCTACAATTCCATATTGAAGTAAATGAAGAAATGGTGAATCTTTGGCTTGATAACACTGAAGAAAAACTAAAACAAATACCTGACATCGATCCAGAAAAAATCCGTTTAGACATCAATGAAAATATTTCACTTGTAAAATCAAATATGAAGAATTTTTACAACAATTACAAATCTGTATTTCATCTTTGACCAAAGTTTAATATACTGAGTTTTGATTTCATCGATCGAACGATGGCTGCAGTTAAGAAAATTTTTGATGAAATTATCCAAACTGATCACAAAGTCATCACTGAAGAATCATCAAAGTCTATTCTCAAAACTTATGGCGTTAAAGTTCCACCTTATGCATTAGTTACTTCTGCTGAGGATGCAGTAAAACAAGCAAAGAAAATTGGTTTTCCACTTGTTATGAAAGTGGTATCTCCGCAAATCTTGCACAAAACTGATGTTGGCGGGGTAAAAGTTGGACTAGACAATGTCAATGATGTAAAAAAGACATTCAAAGACATGTACGGTAGACTTTCAAAAAAGAAAGGAGTTGATGTTAAAGGAATTCTTTTAGAAAAGATGGTTCCAAAAGGTGTTGAGCTAATTGTAGGTATTCAAAACGATTCCCAGTTTGGTCCAATCATTATGGTTGGAATGGGAGGTATTATGACTGAAGTAATGAAAGATGTTGCATTTAGAATGCTTCCAATTACAACTTCTGATGCAAAATCAATGTTAAATGAACTCAAAGGCTCCAAACTTCTCAAAGGTTTCAGAGGAAGTGAACCAATTGACCTTAACATGATTGCAAAAATGTTGGTAAGCATTGGAAAACTAGGCGTAGAAAATGCAGATTATATCAACAGTATTGACTTTAACCCTGTAATTGTATATCCAAAATCCCACTTTGTTGTAGATGCAAAAATCATCCTAAATAAAGAGAAAAAGAAGGACTCTATCTCTAAAGCAAAACCAAACAAAGAACACATGGAGACATTCTTTACTCCAAAAACTGTTGCACTAGTTGGTGCCTCAGCAACACCTGGAAAGATTGGAAATTCAATTTTAGATAGTTTAGTAAATTATGATTTCAAAGGAAAGGTGATTCCAATTAATCCCAAGGCTGACAAAATCTTTGGACAGAAATGCTATCCATCTGTTGCAGCAATTCCAGATAAAGTTGATCTTGTTGTAATATCAGTTGATTTGTCTATGACTCCTCCTGTTTTAGAAGACTGTGCAAAGAAAGGAGTACATAGTGTAGTAATTGTATCTGGTGGTGGAAAAGAACTTGGTGGCGAAAGGGCTGCATATGAAGCTGAAGTAGCTAGATTATCTAAAAAACACAAAATCAGAATTATTGGTCCAAACTGTATTGGTATGTTCAATGCTGCTAATCGTCTTGACTGTGCATTCCAAGGACAAGAAAGAATGTTACGTTCAAAATTAGGTCCAGTAGCATTTTTCTCACAAAGTGGAACTATGGGAATTAGTATGTTGGAGAGTGCAGACACATTTGGTTTATCCAAGATGATTAGCTTTGGTAATCGTTCTGATGTTGATGAAGCAGATATGATATGGTATGCTGCAAATGATCCTCAAACCAAAGTAATTGGATTATACGTTGAAGGATTTGGTGATGGTAGAAAATTCATCAATGTTGCAAAACGTGTAATGAAAGAAAAGAAGAAACCAATTGTTATTTGGAAGAGTGGAAGAACTGCAGCTGGCGCAAAACAAGCAGCTTCTCACACAGGTTCACTTGGAGGTTCTAATGCAATTATTATGGGTGCATTCAAACAAGCAGGAATTATCTCAGTTGACAGTTATCAGCAACTTGCTGGAGTCTTAAAGGCACTTGCATGGCAACCTCCAGCAAAGGGTAACAAAGTTGCAATGACTAGTAATGGTGCAGGTCCAATGATTGGTGGAATGGATCAATTAGAAAGATTTGGTCTTACCATTGGAAAATTATCTCCAGAACGTGTCAAAAAAATGAAAGCACATTTCCCACCAGCTGTTCCTATCCATAACGGTAATCCAGCTGATGTAGGTGGCGGTGCAACTGCCGAAGATTATAGATTCGTCATTCAACAATTTATGGATGAAAAAAATATTGATATTGCAATGCCTTGGTTTGTTTTCCAAGATGATCCACTTGAGGAAACAATTGTTGATCATCTTGCTGATTTCCAAAAGACAAGAAAGAAACCCCTTTTAGTTGGATGTAATGGTGGTCCATACACCGAAAAAATGGCAAAATTAGTTGAGAAACATAATGTTCCAGTTTACCAAGACCTTCGAACTTGGGTAGAAGCTGCAGCAGCATTATCTCAATGGGGCAAATTTCTTAAAAAATAGATAACATTTAAGTCTCGCATGACTTGACAAATTTTCATGTCACTAGTTACTACATCTACTTCTGATGGCATTTGTACTGTCAAGATAAACAGACCTGACAAACTTAATGCTATGAACACTGATGTTGCAAAAGAACTGATCAAAACCTTTGAAGAACTAAATCAGAATGATGATGTCAAAGTCATCATTTTGACTGGTGAAGGCGAAAAGGCATTTTCTGCTGGTGCAGACATTGAATACATGTCCAAAATCTCTGCAGATGAATCAGTAGAATATGCAAAAACTGGTCAACTTGTTACTTCAACAGTTGAATTAGTCAAACAGCCAACCATTGCAGCCATTAATGGTTTTGCTTTAGGTGGGGGTTGTGAACTTGCAATGTCTTGTGACATTAGAATAGCGGCAGATACTGCTAAACTAGGTCAACCAGAAGTAACAATTGGAGTTCCTCCTGGATGGGGTGGAACTCAAAGATTGATGAGAATAGTGGGAATAGCAAAGGCAAAAGAACTTGTTTACACCGGTAAAATGATCAAAGCAGATGAGGCAAAAGAAATTGGTCTTGTAAATCAGGTGGTTCCTCTTGCATCATTACAAGAAGAAGCTTTGAAAATGGCACAACAAATTGCTGGAAACTCTACAATGGGTGTACAGATGTCTAAAGTTGCAATCAACAAGGGAAGAAATGCAGATCTTGATACTGGTCTTGGACTAGAAATTCTTGCATGGAGAAACTGCTTTACACATCCAGACCGTGAAGAGAGAATGACTGCATTTGTCAACAAATCAAAGAAATAGCTATTTCCTATTTCCTCTTATTTTATTAAATCACAAAAACTAGAGTTTTACTGCCTCTAAGATACTGTAACTAATCCTACTCTCCAAGGATGAAATGAGCAGTAATAGTTGTAAACTCCTGATTCTTCAAACGTAAACTCAAATTTATCTCCAGTGTTAAGTGGTGGACTGTTAAACAATTGTATGACATGTCCCTTTCCGTCAGTACTTTGGATATTGTGAGGTACTGAATCATCATTTACCCATGTAACAGTGGTGTCTATTGGAATCTCCAAGTTCAATGGCGAATAAAATCCTGCACCTGTGACATCATAGTTTCCATTTGGAATGGTAATCTGTGCATTAATTGCTTGTGGAACTGGTTCCATAACACTATCTAGCACTATTACTTTATTTTCAATTAGAAATTTTATCATGTTGAGAAACTCTCCTTCAGAGATGGTTCCTTCACCGTACCACAATGCTGTATTTTTTACCCATTCTGGTACTGCTTGTGCACTAGCAAAATTAACTGTGATAGAAACTAATGAAATCGAAAACACTAAAATCAAAACAGATATCATTTTTGGCATACGTTCCATACATTTCTGTAGAATTATGGGAATTTATAATATTCGAGTGCAGTGTCTTGCAATGTATACCCTTTGATTATATCTGATTATCACATGTGGAAATCATGCAAGAATTAATCCAAACCCAAAAAGTAATGGATGATGAACGTAAGCAAATAATTTTAGAAGTCCTAGCTGACAAATATTGCAAACAAATCCTCCATGATACCCTAGAAAAACCCAAATCTGCAATGGAGTTATCCGGTGATAAAAAAATCCCCATTAGTACTGTTTACCGCAGATTACAGACACTATATGATGCAAAATTGCTTGCAATCTCCGGTTCAATCAATGAGGATGGGAAAAAATACTTCCTTTACAAGAGTAAGGTAAAATCAATATCCCTTCAGTGTAATTTGGAAGAAACCCACATCGAAATTGTTCCTAACTCGTCTAGTACGAGTTAACTATTGTTTTATAACTGGAAGATCTGAAATATGATGAAAGAAAAGTTGGTTTCAAACAGACAGATTCATAATCAAAAAAAAGAGTCTACGCGTAGCATTACCTATAGACTACCTGAAAAGTTAGTCAATGAATTAGAAACAGAGGCTACTATGAAAAGCATTTCTCAAAATGTACTTGTAAAACAAATTCTAGAAAAATACATTCAATGGGATAGATTTTCAAACAAAATAGGAATGATTCCCGTACCCAAAGGAATCTTGGAATCTTTGGGAAGTGAGCTTGATGGAAAAGATATTGATGAAATTATAACATTGATTTTTCCAATGATTAAAGATACTGTTTTGTTTATCAAAGGTGGTTATGATCTTAAACGATGTATTGAGACATTAGAAGATTACATGAGGGCATCAGGAATGAATTCTGATCATAGAATTGAGGGTGATATGCATAGCTTTTTGATTCAACATGAACTGGGGATGAAATGGTCTGTTTTTACAGAACAATTGTTAACTCAAGTATTTCGTAGTTTCTTGCCTGATAAGGAATTAAAATTCCAAACAACTGATTCTACTGTAATTCTAACTGTTCAGTTAGGTTCTGATTTCAATGAACATGATTATCATACTTGAAATCCAGTAAATCCTTTGAAATATCACTTGATATAATACCAAACATGAATTCGGACCCTATTCAACAAAAAACTTCTGTAAAAGAAATCATGAGTAATTCTGTTCTATCCGTTGATTCGTCTGTTACCGCAACTGATGCTGCAAAAATGATGGAAGATTGTGGTGTTGGTTCAATTACTGTTCTAGAAAAAGGTACCCCTGTTGGAATTGTAACTGATCGAGATTTTGCAATCAAAATAGCTGCTCATGCATATCCTATTGACACCCCTGTTAGACGAATAATGTCTTCTCCTTTGATTTCTATTGAACCTGATTCTGATCTTTGGACTGCTTCCGATCTAATGTCTACAAGAAATATTCGAAAACTGCCTGTAATTGATGATGACAAAGTTATTGGTATAATCACTTCTAGTGATCTTGTCAAACATATTGCTGATCACTAAATTTTTGACAAAAAACAGGCCCAATTCTCTTGGATTACTAGTGTGTTGGGTTGGAAAAGCTTATTATATTTAAAAACGACTTTTTTGTTCATTATGGCAACTGAGCAAACACAAAAGATGATCACAGTTACTGCAAAAGCAGCTGAGAAAATCAAAGAATTCATGAAAGAAGAGGCAGAATCTCCTGAATACCTTAGGGTATATGTTCAGGGTGGAGGCTGTTCTGGTTTGTCTTACGGAATGGGCTTTGAAAAAGCACCAGAAGAAGATGACCTAGTCATGGAAGAAAATGGTGTAAAACTTCTAGTTGACAGTTACAGCGTTGACCATCTACAAGGTGCAAACGTTGACTATATTGAAAGCCTGATGGGTTCTGGATTTAAGATTAACAATCCAAATGTTACAAAATCCTGCTCATGTGGTCATTCATTTAGTACTGAATAAACACACCATCATTTTTCATTTTTACATTTATCTATAGATACTCTGATGTGGGTTTTTTGAAAAATACTAGTTTTTTAGTTCAAAATTTTGCGATACCCTCATATATCGAATACAGAGAGTCAAAATATGATAATTAAGGAGATGAATAATTTATGCCTCAATCAGGAATTGTCAAATATCATGTTAAACTTTCCTATGAAGTTGATGGGCTCGTTGAAAGGGCAGATATAATCGGAGCAATCTTCGGTCAAACAGAAGGACTGTTGGGCCCTGAGATGAATCTGAATGAACTGCAACGAGTTTCTAAAGTAGGTCGCATTGAAGTAAATGCAAGAACTACTGCAAATACTACATCTGGAGATGCATTGATTCCTATGAGTACTGATATTGATACTTGTGCATTAATTGCCGCAGGAATTGAAAGCATTGACAAAGTAGGCCCATTTGATTGCAAGTTTACATTAGAAGCAATTGATGATGTACGTGCTGCAAAGAAAGACGATATTGTAAGACGTGCAAAAGAGATCAAGCAAAAATGGGCAACTAAAACTGTCAGTGAAGGAGAAACCATGCTAAATGATGTTCATCAGGGTGACACTGGAAAATTAACTACATACGGGCCATCCAAACTTACTTGCAGTTCAGGTCTAGCTGACTCTAACTGGGTAATTTTAGTTGAAGGACGAGCAGATGTGATTAATCTTCTCAGAGCTGGATATGATAATGCTCTTGCAATTGAAGGTGCAAAAATTGATGAATCTATCAAAGAATTATGTAATTCTAAAGATACTGTTGTAGCATTCTTAGATGGTGATAGAGCAGGTGGATTTATTCTTAAAGAACTCAAATCCGTTGTTCCTCTTGATTATGAATTAAGAGCTGATAATGATGTTGAAGTTGAAGAATTAACTCCACAAAGAATTGATGAAATTCTTAGTCCTGTTGCAGCAGAGATTAAAGGTGGAAAACCATCACCCGCACTAAAAAGTGAAAATGATAAACCACTTGCAGAAATGGCATCAAAAATTTTCCCAACCCTAAATGAAACTCTTGAAGCAATTGCACTAGATGCTGACAATAATGAAATTTTCAAAGTTCCAATAAGTGAAGTTGTCAGTAAACTTTCAACTCAATCTGGAATCAAATACCTTCTACTAGATGGAATCATAACTCAGAGACTTTTAGAGGGTGCCAAAAATGCAGGAATTGAATGTGTCATTGGACACAGAGTAGCTAAACTATCAAACTCTGATGGAATGACTCTCAAAACATTCGGTGACTTAGGCGTAGCATAGGGACTTAGATGTCTGAACTAAAAATTCAGCACATTCTAACTTTATCTTATCTTTTATCTAAAGGTGCAAAACATAACTATGTCACAATCACAACATCTTCTTTGGGAAAAAGCATTAAAAAATCACAACAAGCTGCATCGAAACATCTACTTGAATTAGAACAAAACCAATTCATTGATAGGATCATTAGTGGAAGAAATATCTCTGTGAAGATTACATCCAAAGGCTTTTCTGAAATGGTAAAATTATCTGCAATTTTACAAAAAAGTTTAGACTCTTTTCCTTCAAATGTTGAACTAAAAGGAACTTTAGTTTCTGGTATGGGTGAGGGTGCATATTACATGGGATTAAAAGGATATACAAAACAATTCAAGTCTAAAATTGGATATGTTCCATTTCCAGGAACTCTTAATGTGAGACTAGATCAAAAAATTCATCAAGAAGCAATAAAACAATTTGAAACTTTGGATGGAATTAAAATTAAGAGCTTTTCAGATGGAAAGAGAACTTACGGTTGGGTAAAATGCTTCCCTGCAAAATTAAATAATTCCATCAAATGCGATTTAATTTTACTTGAACGCACTCATCATGATAATTCTGTTGTGGAATTGATCTCTAAAACATGTTTGAGGAAAACTGCAAAACTAAAAGATGGTTCTAAGGTATCGGTAAAAATTCCTGTTACTGGTTAAATTCCATGTATTGATTCTCCATACTCTTTTTGAATTTTTGAGCTAGAGCTGTCTGGAATTGGAGACTGTAACCTTGCAACTGCTGCATCAAGATTGATTCTTTTACAACCGTCTATGATGGATTTTTCTTGGTGAACTTGATCGTATCCTAGTGCGATTATTTGTGGCCTTACGTTATTTACGGTCTTGAAAATATCATCTTCTTGTCCTATTAGGCAAAGGTCTACCATTGATAATGAATTTACCAACTCTTTTCTTTGCTCTTGAGAATGTAGTGGTTGTCTTTTTTTCATTTTTATTGCAGTGTTGTCTGTAGCCACAACTACAACAAGAACATCACCTAATGCTTTTGCTGCATTTAGTGTGTAAATGTGTCCTGGATGAATAATATCAAAAACACCTCCTGCCAATACTACTCGTAATGAGTTTCGTCCTAACTCTGTAAGTGATTTTTTATCTTCATTAACAAGTTGATTTTTGATTAATTCATCAATTTTTGATTTTATTTCTTCGTCTGAAAACATGGTTTTTTCTTTAATTTTTTCAAATGGTTCTGTATTTTCAATTTGGCATACATACATTGTAGAAAGAATTACTTTTTGGCTTGATTCCAACATTTTTTCTATTTGTCACCCTCTCTTTAATTCATCGCTAAAACTACATTTTTGGATCTAGACCTTTTGCTAACCTTAATGCATCAACTAATCCATCTGCATAACCGATACTTAGGATAGATACTTCGTCTTGCCCATCTTCTAAAAATTTCTCGGCGTCTTTTACATACAACTCTGCATTTTCTAAAATTACCTGAAATTCTTTTTGATCCTTATAGTGTGGTTTAACTTCTTCAAGCGCTTCTCTTACCATTGGCACATATTTCTCAATCATTTGAATTGAGATCTTTCGTGTTTTCTCAGAATTATCAAATGGCTCATCAATACATTCACCTAAAACTTTCAATGCATCTGATTCAGTAAAATGCAATCTTCCTGGAATTATAACTGTATGAGGTGGTTTTCCAAAATCTCTCTTTTTCAGGCTGGAAATCTTACCTGAAACTATCTCTTGGTCTTTGAATCCTATTCTTGATGCAATTATTGCAAATGTTGATGTATTAATGACTTTTCGTAGTTGTCCTTTTTCAGTTTCTAGTAGTCCGTTTAATGCATCTTTTGGATCTAAGAAAAAATCTTTGTCCTGATTAAATTCTAAGAGAAGTACTGTGTGATTCCCTTCTATGACGTTTTTGTAAATGACATAATATGGTGTTGTAAGTGATTTCATTTCACTCATTATTGTTGCAATTCTTCCAACTTTGTAAAAAATGCAAACCACATTCTCCAATCATTGAAGTTAATGACGAAGATGCATGAATGGAATATGTTTTTATTTTTCTTTAATTGCCCTTTCTCGTAACTCAATGTGTGTTGTAGCAATGTATGGATCCCCATATGATAGCAAGACCACTTTCTTTTTCTTTGCATTTTCTAAAATTTCATTTCCATCTTCTACCAACCATCTTTTTGCTGGCCTAAATTCTCCTTTTATTGAATTTTTTATTTTACTCAGATCTGATTTTCCAATAGGACTAGTGAATTGTTCAAGATACACGATATCTGCCTTTGATAAAACATCTATTGCTTCATGAGGAATTGATTTGAATCCTGAAATTCCTAAACCTACAAACCACAGCATTACTGCATCTTTCTATCATGAAGTCTTTTTAAATGCTGTAGCATCTTTTTGAGAATCTCTATTCCTCTAAGGTATTCATCAATTGAAACCTTTTCATCAATTGTATGGGCTTCATGAGGATCACCGGGACCATATGTTACAACTGGAATGTTCCATTGGTTTCCTAACACATTCATGTCTCCAGTGCCTGTTTTTCTAATCAGAGTTGGTCTAGAATGCTCTACATCCATGATGCCAAGTGTAAATGCACGTACTAGTGGAGAGTTATGTGCTGCTTCAAATGGTTCTGTTTCATCAAGAATTGAATAAAATGCCTCTACTTCTCTTTTTTCTGCAATTTCCTTTACTAATGTTGCAATTTTTTGTTCAATAGATTTACAATTCATATCTACTGGAATTCTAATATCAAAAGTAGTCTCACATTCTTTTGGTGTAACATTGTGACTTGTTCCTCCTTTTACTTCAGTCATGGTTGCCGTCAACAACATCCCTTTTGTTTTATTTTCTTGATTTTCTTCTAGTTTTTCTTTTAACTCTCTTGCAAAAATCATTGACTCTAAAATTGCATTTTTTGAAAGCCATGGAGCACTTGCATGCGAACTATCCTCCACACTTATCTTGAGATTGATTGCTAATCGTCCTTTGTATGCAATTGTAACTTGTTTTATTCCACTTGGTTCTCCAAAAACAGCATAATCTACACCCATTTCTTTTTTAACTAAATTTTTAATTCCTGCAGCATTCCCTTCTTCATCAACTGCACCAACAAAAATTATTGTTCCATTATTGTTTTGTATTGCAGCTGCTGCAAATAACATTGCCATTAATGGTGCTTTTGCATCTGATGCTCCTCTGCCATAAAGTGAATCCCCTTCTTTTCTTACTTTGACTTTACCTGGTACTACATCCATGTGCCCGCACAACATAATCGTTGGTGCTCCTGAACCTTTTCGAGCAATTACATTTCCCACTTCATCAATTTGAATATCCTCAAACCCTAAATCATCGCATTTGTCTGCAAGAAATTCTGCCATTGGTTTTTCACTAAGAGATGGCGTGTAAAGCCTCAATGCTTTTTCAAGCATCTTTGTTGCGAATCTTGGTGTGACTGTAAAATGAGTGTCCAATTCTTACTTTTCTATCTTCAGTGCATAGTCTAGCATCAGAGAAGGAATGTCAACTTCGCACACTCTTACAGTATTCTTGTATTCTGTTGTATTGTTTACTTCATGAACAACCAATCCTTTCTCATCACTTTCCATCAAATCTACACCTACGATATCTCCTTGAACTGCTTTTTTTGCCTTAATACACATTTCTTCCATCTCTTGTGTTACCTCGCATGGCTCTGCTACTCCGCCTAATGCCATGTTTGTTTTCCAATGTTCAGAGTTTCGGTAAATCGCTGCGACAATTTTGTCTCCTACCATAATTGCTCTAATGTCTCTGGGCGGTCTTTTTACAAATTCTTCTAGATAATGAACTTGATAAATTGGGTACATGTTTTCTCTACTTTCAATAATTCCTTCTGCAGAATCTCTGTCATTTAATTTTGAAATTAATCTGCCCCAGCTTCCAACTGTTGGTTTGATTACCTTGGGATATCCCTGTATGTCTAGTGCATCCAAAGCTGCATCTTTTGAAAAAGCAACTGTTGCGTCTGGTGTTGGTACTCCAGCTTTCTTTAGTAACATATGTGTGAATAACTTGTTTCCTGCAAATATTCCTGTGTTAAGACAATTGATAACTTTGACTCCTAATCCCTCAAGTGCTGCAGTTGAATGCAAATTCCTGTAATAACTTACACATCTTTGTATAACTACACCATAATCTTCAGGCTTTTTTTCTAAATCTACTGCTAACTTCTTACAATCTACCATCTGTATGTTGATGTCTTTTTTCTTGCCTGCTTCTAGTAGGCCTTTTTCTTCCCAACGGATGGTATCGTAAAGAATCGTAACGTCAGGACTCACTGCCCCCAATCCTCGCCAACCGTTTGGGCAGGCTTTAGATCGAAACCATCTGAACCTTTTACTAATTCAAAACTTGCGCCACATTCCGGACACGTTACAATTTCTCCTTCAAGTGCGTCACTTGGTATGGAAATATCTGCATCACATTCTTCACATTTTGACATATTCTCTTCTCCACCTCCTCTCTATTTATCGTTAATTATCTTTTCAAGTCTGTCTTCAAGCGGAATTTCAATCAGATCTCCCATTCTGAGACCCTTTAATCCAGCTGCTACAGCTTTTGCACTCTTATCATCTTTCTCTAATCCTAATAATGACATCAAGTATGCAGCCCCTGTTTTTCCTGCTAATTCCCCAAATACAATTCTCCTTCTGTTCCCAACTGCTCTAGGAGGTATGGGCTCATATGCTGCTGGGTTTCTTAGTATGGCTGCAAGATGTGTTCCTGCTTTGTGTTTGTATGCTGATGATCCAACTATTGGCTTTGAGTCATAAGGCTTGATTGTTGTATAATCTTCAATTAATCTGGATAAATCTAGTAACATATCTAATCTGAAATCATTTGGTGATTTGTACAGATATGTTAAAGCAACTGCAACTTCTGCAAGTGGAGGTATTCCTGTTCTCTCTCCAATCCCGTCAATTGTAGTATGAATTTGATCAACTCCTGCATCGCATGCTGAAAAGGCATTAGCTACTGCAAACCCAATATCATTGTGAACATGTGCATCTAGTGGGACATCTATTGAGTCTCTTACTTTTTTTACAAAATTATACATTCCAATTGGACGTAATATTCCAACAGTATCAGGTAGGCTAATTCTGTCTACTCCGACCTCTTCTATTGCTTTGCAAACTTTGAGCAAAAACTCTGGCTCTGCCCTACTTCCATCTTCAACTGTAAATCTAATCTTCAATCCATGTGATTTTGCATACTCTACTGTCTCAACAGCTCTTTCAAGTGCCTCTTCTCTTGAAATACGAAGCTTGTCTTTTAGATGAATATCTGAAATTCCTAAGTATGCTGCACACCATTTTGCATCACAGTCTAATGAAACGTCAATGTCTTCTTTGAGAGCACGTCCATGAGAAACAATATCTGCTTTTAGTCCTTGCTTGATTATTGTTTTAGTTGCTTCTTTATGATCATTTGACACTACTGGTGAAATTTCAATTTGGTCTACTCCAAAATAATCTAACATCCATGCAATTTGGATTCTTTGTTTGTTTGTAAATGAAACACCTGGATGTTGTTCACCCTCTCTAAGAGTACTGTCTAGGACTCTGATTTTCTTTGGATTCTTTTCATATGCATTGTACATGTTTGCATAGTGATTCGGATCTTTCATTACAGAATCCGTTGACATTAATTGATGATATAAACATATTCGTACTAGTTTCGTTGAAAATGACTAAAAACGATCCTAATCTAGTTTTGAATTAAAATTTTAAACCGAAAGTCGTTTTAGATAACTTTTCTTAAAATAATCACTGTATTAGTGTCTACTACGCCTGGAATCTTTCTTAGTGCATCAATACTGTTGTTAATTTCTGCAATACTTGATGCGCTCATAATTGTTGTAATATCGTATTGTCCCGTAATTTCATAAACTGTTTTCACACCATCAAGTTTTGCAAGTTTTAATGAAACTTTTGATGTGTCTGTTGCAGAATCTACTGAAACTAATACAATTGCACTGGTGGCATTTTCTTCACCTAATTCTAGGGTGAATTTTTTGATGGTTCCATTTCCTATAAGATTTTTTACACGTCTTCGCACTGCTGATTCTGAGAGTTTTAATTTTTTCCTATGTCCACAAATGATTCTCTTGAATCTTCTTTTAGATATCCGATAATTTTTTCATCTACGTTATCCTTGTACATTTCGTTTTTGTTCCTCTTCTGTAAGTATTGTATCTAGAGCATGTAAAACTTTTGTTATGTCTTCTTCAGTAATTACTAATGGAGGTAAAATTCTTAGAATATTTCTTCCAGAATATAACATAAGAACACCTTCTCTGATTAATCCCATCAAAATGTCTCTGACTTCAAACTTCATCTCTACTCCTATCATGAGTCCTTTTCCACGAATTTCTCTAATCATTGTGTGTTTTTCTTTTAATTTCTCTAAACCTTCTCTGAAAATTTTCCCCATCTTTTCAGAATTTTCAATTAATCCATCTTCTGTAATTGATTTAAGAGCTGCAATACCTGCTGCACATGATATTGGATTTCCTCCAAAAGTTGATGAGTGTTCACCTTTACTCATAGCAGCTAAGATGTCTGGTCTTACAAGAGTTGCACCCATTGGAACTCCTCCTGCAATTCCTTTTGCCAAACACAAAATGTCTGGTGTTGTGTTCCAATGATCACACGCCCATAATCGTCCTGTTCTTCCTAAACCTGCTTGTATTTCGTCAAAGATTAACAGAATTCCTTTTTCATCACAAAGCTTTCTTACATCTTGCAAAAATCCATCTGGCGCAACAATGATTCCGCTTTCTCCTTGAATTGGTTCTAAAATTACGAAAGCAGTGTCGTCGTCTATTGTTTCTCGTAATGATTCAATATCTCCATATGATGCAAATGAAACTTTTTCCACAAGTGGGGCAAATGCTTTTTTGTATTTTGGATTAAAAGTTAAAGACAATGCGCCAAATGATTTTCCATGGTATGAGCCTTTCATTGCAACCATTCCTTTTTTGCCAGTAAATTTTCTTGCAAATTTGATTGCAGCTTCAATTGCTTCTGCACCGCTGTTGTTGAGGTGAACTTGTGTTAATCCTTTGGGAGCTAACCCGATTAATGTTTTCAAAAATTCTTCTCTTGTTTTATTGTAAAGTGAACTGTGTACTGTTATTATTTTATCAATTTGTTCTTTTATTGCATCATTAACTCTCTGGTTTTGATGTCCCACTAGTGCTACTCCGTATCCTCCCATACAATCAATGTATTCTTTACCGTCAACATCCCAAACATGGGCTCCTTTGCCTCTTTCAACTGTTACTGGAAATCTCTGATAGAGACTGCCCATATACTGATCTTCACTCATGTTCAATCACCGTACAATTATCATGAGCAATGGCAGATGAAATTGGATTTTCTTTTTGACCATTTGCAATTAGTGCTGTTTTAACTCCCATATCTAATGCTTCAGTTGATGCCAAAATCTTCTTTTCCATACCTGGTCCGATTTTTGGTCTGATCTCTTTTGCTTCTGCCAATGTCAATTTTGGAACAACTTTGTCATCTATTAAAAGACCATCCACGTTTGTGATGAATAATACTTTATCACTTCCAACTTTACCCGCAACATATGCTGCTGCTCTGTCTCCATCTACATTCAGAAATTCAGATTCTTCACTAATTGCAATAGGTGAAATTACAGGTGTAAGGCCTTGTTCTAAGAGTGATTTGATAAAAACAGCGTTAACATCTCTAATTTTACCCGTATATCCTCCGTCAATTGCCTGTTTTCTGCCTTTTTCATTTACTATGAGAAGTTTCTTTTTTCTGTCTGCTTCAATAACTTTGGCATCAACACCTGATAGTCCAATTGCATTAATACCGTTTTTTTGAAGCATCTGAACAATTGTTTTGTTAATTCTACCTGACATTACCATTGTAAAAATCTCAGCAGTTTCTTTGTCTGTGTATCTGCTTTTAATTCCACTAGGAGATGTTACAAACTTTGGTTCTTTTCCAAGTTGTTTGCAAACCTTGGTGACTTCTTTTCCTCCACCATGAACTAAAATCACTCCTTCAGACTCTGCAACCTTTTTTATATCTGCAATCGTGGATGGGTGCAAATCATCTACAACACTTCCGCCAATTTTGATGGTGATCATTTCTAAACAGGAGTTAATGGTGTATATCTTAGTCCATCCATTTCATCAAAACCACACATTACGTTCATGTTTTGGATGGCAGAACCTGCTGCACCTTTCATCAAGTTATCTGATGCAGATAATGCAATTAATCTGTGATTATCTTCATCTAAATCAAATCCTATGTCACAAAAGTTTGAACCGACCAAGAATTTTGGATCTGGGAATTTGTATAATCCTTTTTTGTCACGAATTAATCTAACAAATTTTTCTTCACCATAAGTTTGACGATATAATTTCCATAACTCTTTTTCTTCAACATCTTTTTTCATGAATGTGTGATTTGTACAAAGAATTCCACGAACAACATCTACTGCATGTGGACTCATTGAAACATGAATTTTCTTTCCAGCAATCTCGCTTAACTCTTGTTCAATTTCACCTGTGTGTCTATGTTTTGCAGGCTTGTATGGTCTGATAACCCCTGCTCTCATTGCATGTGCTGTTCCTGAACCGGACCCTGCACCTGAAGAACCAATTTTTGAATCTACCACGATGTGTTCTGTATCGATAATGTCATTTCGAATTAATGGAGCAAGCGCTAACATTGATGTTACTGCCATGCATCCTGGACATGAAACAAGTTGTGCTTTTTTGATTTCTTCTCTGTGTAATTCAGGTACTCCAAAAACAGATTTTGACAAATAGTCTGGATGTGGATGTTCCCAACCGTACCATTTGTCATATGCCTCTTGATCATGTAATCTATAATCTGCACTCAAATCAATAATTTTCACACCTCTATCATACAATGCTTTTACAATTTCAGTAGCAGTTCCATGTGGTACTGCTGTGAAAACTAAATCACATTTGTCAGTTAATTTATCATAATCTAATTCCGAAAAAGTTAGATCGGTAAAACCCTTCAAACTTGGTTGAACTCTATGGAGATACTCTCCAACATGCTGTCTTGATGTGACCATGGAGATCTCAACGTCTGGGTGATTGACCAAAAGACGTAGTGTTTCTCCACCGACATATCCTGATGCTCCTACAACACCTACTTTCATGATAAACCTCCTCGTAATGGAGTATAATTTATTTCCTAACGTAGTTTAGAGCAAATTCTACCATTTCTTTTGGTATGTTTCGTTGTGCAACTCTTGCTAATCCCTTGAATTCTACGGTGTTGTTGACTTCATGAACAACTAGGCCATTTTTTTCATCTTCCATCATATCTATTCCTAGGATTCCTCCCCCCATTGCCTTTGATGCTTTTGCTGCCATATCTCCAATCTCTTTTGTGATCTCACAAAGCTCTGGATCGGCCCCAAGTGCAATATTTGTCTTAAATCCTCCTGACGATTTTCTGTACATTGCTGCAACAGGCTCATCTCCTATGGTTATTACTCGGATATCTCTGGGTGGTCTTTTTACTAATTCCTGTAAATAGTAAATTCTGTCGTGTGGACTGTCTGTAATATCCCTTATCTCAGAAATTGCATCCATTGTATCTTTATCTTTAATTGGTATGACTCCTCTTCCCCAACTTCCAATAACTGGTTTGATTACTAGGGGATATCCAACTTTCTCTAAATTTTCAGCTGCACTTTCACTAGTAAATGAAAAATATGTTTTTGGTGTTGGCACTCCATATTTTTTTAAAAGTAATGTCATGAACATTTTATTTCCACAAATACTTGCAACATCAAATTTGTTTAGAACAGGAACGTCCATAAATTCTAGACTAGCAGTAAAATGCAATCCTCTAAAATAACTCACGCATCTTTCTAGAACAATATCTCCCAAGTCAAAATCTTCTTTTTTACTATCTGTATTGACTTGAGTAATCTTTGCATCTAGCATTACTGTATCGTGTCCTAGTTCAACTGCTTCTTTTTGCAGCATCTTTTCTTCCGCTCTTAGGCGGTCAAACACAATACATACTTTTGACATTACTCTCCCCAGTCTTCGCCTACGCTTTCTGCTTGTTTAAGCTCAACATTTGATCCGTCTTTTTTTGCGATTTCAAAGTCAGCACCACAATCAGGACAGGAGACTATTTCTCCTACTGAGGCATCGTCTGGGATGTTTAGTGTTGCGTCACATTCTGGGCAGTTCATGTTTTTGTTGACCTTTTCTTTTGTAATTTATTAGCTTCTGTTGATTGCATTCCCCACAATTCTACAAATCCTTTGGCTAATTTTTGATCAAATGTGGATTCTGTTCCATAAGTGGCAATTTCATGACTGTAAAGTGAGTTTTTGGACTTTCTTCCAACTACTCTTAAACTTCCTTTGTACAATTTCAACTTGACCGTTCCTGAAACTGGTTTTTGAGATTCTTCGATAAATCCATCTAAATCTGACTTGAGTGGATCTTGCCATAATCCTGAATATGCTAGATATGCCCACTCATCATCAATTATCGATTTGAACTTGTTTTCATGTTTTGTGTGAACCATTTTTTCTAAATCTGAATGTGCCTCAATTAAGCAAGTTGCAGCTGGCGTCTCGTATACTTCTCTAGACTTTATTCCTACAACCCTGTCTTCAATGTGATCAACAATGCCAACTCCTGCATCGCCTGCTTTTTTGTTGATGTATTCAATTAATTTTTGCCCATCCATTGTTTTTCCATCAACTCCAACAGGAATTCCTTTCTCAAATTTAATTTCTAGATATGTTGGTTTATCTGGTAAATTTTTTGTTTTTACCCAAATGAATGCATCATCAGGTGGTTCATTATATGGATCTTCTAAAACTCCACCTTCAATTGCACGGCCCCACAAGTTTTGATCAATGCTGAATTTTTTTGCTACAGTGTCTATCTCAATTCCGTGTTTTTTTGCAAATTTTAATTCTGTAACTCGGTCTAAATTTTTATCCCTTATTGGAGCAATGATTGGTAGGTCAGAACCTGAACGTAATGTGATGTCAAAACGTACTTGATCATTTCCTTTTCCTGAACAGCCATGTGCTAATGATGTTACTTTCTCTTTTTTTGCAATTTCTAAAACTTTTTCAGCAATTAATGGTCTGGCAAGAGCTGTTGCTAAACAATACTTTTTTTGATAAAGCGCATTTGCTTTAATTGATGGGAAAATGTAATCTTTGACAAATTCTTTTCTTGCATCAATGTTGTAGTGTTTTTTTACTCCTAATTTTTTTGCCTTTGCTGCAATTTTTTTATTATCTTCACCTTGTCCAACATCTACTGTAACTGTAACTACATCCATGTCATGTTCGTCTTGTAGATATTTTACAACAACTGAAGTGTCTAGCCCTCCAGAAAATGCAAGAATTCCTTTTTGAGTCATAAAACATCTTTTCCGTCGTATTTTGGAATTTATCTTTTGTGATAGGCTTGTGAACAAATTTTTTAGAAAAAAATTTCTGGCTAGCTTGAGCTAAAATTCGATGATTATTTAACCGCCAAATATAACGCTGTTTTATGAAAATTCGTTCGGCAATTTCTGCAGGAATTGTGGTAATTGTGGTGTTTTCTATATTGGGAATTGCTCTTAACTCTAGTGATACTACACATGAAAAAAAACTTCGCATAGCATACTTTCCAAACATTGGTCATGCAATTCCTATTGTGGGAATGGAGAAAGGGTTCTTTGAAGAAAATATGGATGATGAAACTAAAATTGAAACCAAAGTATTTGACAGTGGACCTCAAGCGATAGAATCTATTTTTGCAAATTCTATTGATATTGCTTATGTTGGTCCAGGCCCTGCAATTAATGGATTTTTAAATTCTGAGAATCACAACGTCAAGATTCTTGCAGGTGCTGCAAGTGGAGGTGCTAGTTTTATTGTACATCCTAATTCTGAAATAAACAATGCCTCTGATTTTGCAGGAAAAAAAATTGCCGCTCCTCAAATTGGAAATACTCAAGATGTTTCATTACGTCATTATCTATCTGAAAATCAACTAAAACCTGCTGAGAAAGGTGGAAATGTTGTTGTTTATAATATTTCAAATCCTGACATCTATACTTTATTTGTAAAGGGGGATATTGATGGTGCGTGGGTTGCCGAACCATGGGCTACAATTTTGGAAACTGAATTAAATGGAAAGCGTTTATTCCAAGAAGAAGAACTTTGGCCCAATAAAGAATTTGCATCTGTTCTATTGATTGCAAATACTGATTATGTTGAAAAAAATAAATCCATAATAAACAATTTTCTCAAAGCTCATCATCAAACAATGATTTGGATTAATGATAATCCTGAGGAAACTAGAACTGTTTTTAATAACTTTCTTAATTCACACTTGGGACAATCACTTTCTAATAATATTGTAGATGTTGCTTTGTCTAATATTCAAATTACTGATGATCCTAAATCTGATTCTGTTCTTTCGTTTGCTGAAAAGGCAGATGCTCTAGGGTATCTTGGAAGAAATGGATATGATTTGTCTGGAATTTTTTACTATTTTGATACAAATTCTCTGGAGGAGGACAATACTTAGATGACTAAATTAGAAGCAAAAAATATTGTCAAGTACTTTAGTCATGATTCTCACAAGCTTAAGGCTTTAGGTGGTATTGACCTCAAAGTTGAATCTGGTGATTTTGTATGTTTGATAGGACCCTCAGGATGTGGTAAATCTACATTTTTACGTATAGTTGCAGGCTTGGAGAAACCTGATGATGGCCAAATCCTCTTTGATGGCCGTCCTGTAAATGAAACTGGGCCTGAAAGAATCATGGTCTTTCAAGAAGGTGCTCTATTTCCATGGCTCAAAGTCCAAGATAATGTGGAGTTTGGATTAAAGATGGCAGGAATACCAAAAGAAGAACGTGCCAAAATATCTCATAGGTATCTTGACATGATGCAATTAACCAAATTCACTGATTCGTATACATATCAACTTTCAACAGGTATGAAGCAACGTGTAGCTATTGCTAGAGCACTTGTAATGGATCCTGATGTATTGCTTATGGATGAACCATTTGCAGCACTTGATGCACAAACCCGTGATTTATTGTTAGTTGAAATGCAATTGATCTGGGAAAAAACAAAGAAGACCATCTTGTTTGTAACTCATAGCGTTGCTGAAGCTGCAGTTCTTGGAACAAAAGTTGCAGTTTTCAGTAATCGCCCATCTATAATCAAAAAAGAAGTTGAAAATGATTTTCCAAGACCTAGGGTAACTGAAGATGAGTCATTATTGAAATTCCAACAAGATCTACTGTCTGAACTAAGACCTGAGGTAAAGAAAAGTAAATAGTGATTATTATGGCAAAAAATTTCACTCCTCACAGAATTGCTTTTTACATTGCCATCATAGTTGTTTGGCAAATAACTGCAATGACAGGAATTTGGCCAGATAATGTTTTTCCATCCCCTTATGAGGTGGCAGAAGACTTGGCTTTTGGTGCTGTTGATGGAAGCTTGTTTTATGGAATTGCGACAAGTATGTGGCGATTGGCAATTGGATTGGCAATTGCGATTGGCGGTGGTATTGTTTTAGGAATTTTTATGGCAAGAGTTGAGGTAATCAATCAAACTGTTGGATCTTTGGTTTTAGGTTTACAATCAATCCCATCTATTGCATGGGTGCCTCTTGCAATTCTTTGGTTTGGTTTGACTGATGGTGGAATCATCTTTGTTACTGCAATTGGCGCTATTTTTGCTGTGACCATAAACACCTACACTGGCGTCAAAAACATCAACCCTCACTTTATAGAAGCCGCAAGAAATATGGGTGCAAAAGGAAGTCAACTTATTACTGCAGTATTAATCCCTGCGGCATTTCCTTACATGATTTCTGGATTTAAACAGGGATGGGCATTTGCATGGAGGGGTGTAATTGGTGCAGAAATCCTGTTTTCGTTCCTAGGATTGGGATTTTTGCTTAATGCAGGACGTTCACTAAATGATGTCTCCCAAGTCATAGCAATCATGCTTGTAATTATGGGAATAGGTCTTGCAGTAGATGGTATTATCTTTAAAAAACTTGAAGACAAAGTAATGTCTAGATGGGGATTGCGATAATCTATTTTTTAATTTTTAGTGACACTGCAAAAGCACATACAATAATTGCAACTGCAAAATACATTACTGCAACATAGTCAAATACAAATGCAATACTTCCTGCAATTACTGGACCAACTACAGTTGCAATTGACAACGTGGAACTGAAAATCCCTGTAGATGTTGAACGTGGGTTATTCTCCATTAGATGAAAATTTCCGCCAATAAACAAAAACGCCCATGTTGCACCCACTAGTGACATAAATGGCATTGCCATCCACCATTCAGTAACAACTGACAATCCCACAAATACAAATGTTGTACATCCTATTCCTATTTTGAATTTAGTAACATTTGAGAGATGAATTTTGCTTGCCATTACATTCATCAAGATAAAAGCTGTCAATGTATTTGCTACATATACAATTGATATATGGTAAAGTTCTCCACCTAATCTTTCTACAATCATTATTGGAAGAATTGTCCAAACTGCCGCTGCGCCAATGTGTCTTAGTAATAATGATAAGAAAAGAAATTTGTTTTTTGAAATGACTCTTTTTGTAGTGCCAGGTTTTAGTTCTTTTTCTTGTTCCGGATTTGGAAGTTTAATTGTAAACAATAATCCTATCACAAATGATGCGGCACTGATCAAGAAAATTAATTTTAGATCATTTGCGAATCCTGCTGCTGCAATTCCTGCAAGCCATCCTAATGCATGAAATGAGATTACAGTAGCTGCTCTATTTTTATCCAGGTTTGCTTCATAGGTATATGCAATCATTGCTGGAATCATTATTCCACTTGTAATTCCTGCAGCTATTCTGACTAGAAAAAACATGGAAAGGTCATCTGCAAAGTAGTGTAATCCAAATGCTACTGCACATCCAATAAATCCAATTCTGATGAATTTGAGCCTAGTTCCCTTCTTGTCTGAATGTCTTCCAAAATAGATTTCAGATAAAATTTGAGCAAAACTAAATGAAGCTACCAAAAGCCCTATCTCAAAAATAGAATCTGTGACGCCTTTTGCAATGATAGGCATGAATACAAAGATAATTGAGATTCCTGCATGTTGAAAAAAGGTTGCACTACGTACTAGATTGTTTATTTGGAGTTTTTGCATAAATGTACAAAAAAATCACATGTGGCCTAATTTCAACATACATGTCATTATTGCTCTTGTTTGTGGATTTTTCTGAAAAGAGTTAAACTGTGCCAAATCTTTTTGGAATTAAATTGACTCAAAAAGAATCATTTTTGGATGCACTACAAAACAGAGTTTTACTTTTTGATGGTGCGATGGGAACTGAAATTCAAAAATTTAATCCAAAACCTGAAGACTTTCCAAATAATCAAGATGGATTCAATGACGGTTTAGTGCTAACTCACCCTGAATGGATAAAAGAAATCCATAAACGTTATTTGGATGCCGGAGCTGATTGCATTGAGACAAACTCTTTTGGTTCTAATAAAATTAAACTCGATGAATATGGATTTGGTGATCAAACAGTTGATTTTAATAAAAAAATTGCACAACTTGCATTTGAAGTCTGTCAAGAATATTCTGACAGACCACGATATGTAATTGGTTCGATGGGACCCTCTGGATTTTTACCAAGTTCAAATGATCCTGATTTAGGACAGAAACCTCTTGATGAAATTAGAGAAGCATTTGAACTACAAGCAGAAGGGTTGATTCTTGGCGGTGTGGATGCATTACTTATTGAAACAAGTCAGGATATTTTGGAAGTAAAATTAGTAATAGAGGCATGTCATAATGCGATGAAAAAAATTGGAATGAAAGTTCCAATAATTGCAAACACTACGTTAGATCAATATGGTAAAATGCTGTTAGGCACTAACATTCAAGCTGCATACACAACGGTTTCTGATATGGGAATTGACATATTTGGAATGAATTGCTCTACTGGACCAATTGAGATGACCCCTAGTGTCAGATGGCTTGATGAACAAAATGAACATAATATTTTGGTGGTTCCAAATGCTGGCATGCCTGAAAATGAAGGTGGACAAGCAGTTTACAAGATGACTCCTGAAAAAATGGGTGATGCATTAGGTGATTTTCTTAAACAATACAAAAAAGTCCGAATTATCGGAGGTTGTTGTGGGACAAATCCTGAACACATCAAAGTTCTAAGAAAAGTAATTGACGAAAAAGCCAACTCTATAGAGGGTTAAGTATTTAGAAAAACCGAGATGATTTTACACTATTGACCATTCCTAGAGTAAGTTCTGCATTAAAGGCAGTTGACCTAAAACAAATTCCTCCTCCATTGATTATTGGTGAGAGGATAAACACCCAAGGTTCTCGTAAGGCAAAACAAATGGTCCTTGCTGATGATTATGATGGACTTGTTGATTTGGGTAGAACACAAGTAGAAGATGGTGCACACTGTCTTGATGTATGTGTTGCAACAACTGAACGTGCTGATGAAAAAGAATTCATGTTGAATCTGGTAAAGCGATTAAGCTTAGAAGTAGATGCTCCTCTTGTTATTGACTCAACTGATCCTGATGTAATTGAAGCATCTGTACAACAAATTCCCGGAAGACCCATCATTAATTCTATTAATCTTGAAGGTGATGGAAGTAGATTTGAAAAACTTGCGCCAATTATGGCAAAATATGGTTTGCCTGCAATTGCATTGTGCATTGGACCTGATGGCATGGCAAAAACACCTCAACAAAAATTAGAAACTGCAGAATTACTTTTTGAAACTGGTAAAAAATATGGATTAAAAATTGAACAGTTCATTTTTGATGTGCTGACATTTACCCTTGCAACTGGTGAAGATGAATTTCTTGATGCAGGAAAAAATACTCTTGAAGGAATCAGACTTGTAAAAGAAAAATTCCCTAATTCATTTACTACATTAGGTCTGAGCAACATTAGTTTTGGACTGGTACCCTATGCTAGAAAAATCCTCAATTCCGTATTCTTACATCATGCAATAAAATCTGGACTTGATACTGCAATCGTTAATGCAAAAGAAATCATACCCTATGGGGAAATAGATGAAAAAGAAAAAAAACTTGCAGAAGACCTAATTTTCAATACCCATCCTAATGCATTATCTGAATTAATTACATATTTTGAAAATGTAGGTCCACAAGCCAGTACTGCATCTAAAAAAGTAGATGTTGATCCTTCATGGCCTGCAGGAAAGAAAGCTCATTTTAGAATCGTCAACAGACTAAAGGATGGAATTGAAAATGATGTTGTTTCTGCTATTGCCGACAAAGTTGGAAAAAATGACATTCTAAAGAATACTGATGGTGTACTTTCACTTGATGCCCCTCCAGAAGTAACACATGATGGTGCAATTAGAACTCTTAATGAGGATTTACTCCCTGCTATGAAAGAGGTAGGTGACAAGTTTGGTGCAGGAGAATTAATTCTTCCATTTGTTTTAAAATCTGCCGAATGCATGAAAGCATCGGTTGGAGAATTGGAAAAGTATCTTGTCAAAGAAGAGGGATCAAGCAAAGGCAAGCTTGTTTTAGGTACTGTATATGGTGATGTCCATGACATTGGAAAGAATTTGGTAAAAACTATCTTCCAAAATAATGGTTACACAGTTTATGATCTTGGAAAACAGGTTCCATTACAAAAATTCATTGAAAAAATCGACGAAGTAAATCCTGATGCTGTTGGTCTTTCTGCATTGTTAGTTTCTACTTCAAAACAAATGCAATTCTTTGTAGAGCATGCCAGAAAAAACAAAATGAACATCCCAATTCTTTGTGGAGGTGCAGCAATTAACAGCAATTACATTAATCGAATTGCAAAAGAAGATGGAATCTACGAGTCCGGAGTTTTTTACTGTAATACAATGTTTGAAGGACTAAAAACAATGGATGCTCTGATTTCTGATGAAAAACCAAAACTCTTATCACAATGGAAGGAGAAATTAGAAAACTGGAAAGAAAAATCCACTGCAAAAGTTGATCCTGCTAGTCTTCCAAAAAGTGAAATAAAACCTGTGTCTGCCCCTACTCCAAAAATTATCGGTGAACCAATTCGTCTAAAATCAGATCAAATAAAGATGGACGAAGTATGGCAATTAATTGATAAAAAATCACTCTTCAAACTTTCTTGGGGTCTTAGGGGTAAAGCAGGTTCTGAATCAGAAGCAGATCATGAACAACTGCTTAACCAATGGAAGATTAGAATTATTCGAGAAAAATTATTTGAACCTGAAGTGGTTTATGGATATTTCAAATGCCATAACAAAGATGGAAAATTACTTGTAGATAATCCTCATGGTGATGATGTAGAATTTGATTTTCCTCGTTCTACTAAACCTGAACACTTGTGTTTAACTGATTATTTTGGTGATGATGATGTTGTTGCATTTCAGGCAGTCACAGTTGGAAACAAAGTTGCAGATATTATTGAACAATGGAATCAAGAAGACAAATACACTGATGCATACTATCTTCATGGATTGGCAGTTGAAGTTGCAGAAGCACTAGCTGAATGGATTAATCGAAAAATAAAATCTGAATTGAATTTAGATAAAGGTGGATTGAGATACTCTTGGGGTTTTCCTAGTTGTCCTGATGTAATGCAACATAATTTGGTATGGAAACTCTTGGAACCTGAAAAATCTGGAATGGAATTAACCGAATCAGGTCAAATAATTCCTGAACAATCTACTGCAGCAATGGTGGTGCATCATCCTAAAGCACAATACTTTGTACTTTAGAAAGTTATTTTACTCAAAAACTCGTTTAATCCTGTAAAATCATTTGGAGATGTAATTAGAATATCCCCTGTAATTTTATGTGATTTTTTTAACAATTCTTCAAATCCTTGACTATATGACTCTAAATCCAAATTCAAAAACTTTGCAGATTTTTCATTTTTTTGTGAGGGAAATAATATGATTGGAATAACTGAAAATTCTTTTAGGTTATCTGATAAGTCTTGTACTTGCTGTATGTTTTGTACCACTTGAGTCATGAATCCTTTTGGTTTTGCATTAAGTTTCTTTTCAAGTTTTGAAAAATTTGGTTTGTTTGATACTGAAAGGTACAAATCAATTTTTGAATCAATGTTCTTTTCTCTTAATTTTTTTACAGTCAAACTTGGAATTTGACCTGAATCGGTTTTACCTGTTTGTGAGGGGTCTCCCATCAAAACCAGAATTCCTGAAAAACTAATATCAATACATTTTTCTACAAACTGTGAAATTTCTTCTTCGGTCTTATCTCTAACTCTAAGACTGACTGTTATTGGCAAATCTGGAATTTCTTTTCTTATTATTTTTCCTACGTCTAATGGAGATACTCTTTGATATCCTAACACATTTTCTGTAAGATGAATTGCGTCACATTTTTTTGAAATACTTTTTATCTTCTCAATGAATTTCTTTA